>DATGFU010000044.1:0-8146 GCA_035308865.1 Allostellaceae bacterium
GCTTCGGCTATCTCGTGCTGGATCGCTCAAGCGACGGTTGGGCCGGCACGCTGAAGGATACGGAGGGCGGCGTGATGGCCCACTGCACGATCGCGGGACGCAACCTCTCCTGCAGCTGACCGGCAATCAGCGGCGAACGACGAGCGTCCAGGTCGCAACGGCGAGGTCATCGTCGGCTTCGTACCGGAACGGCTCGGCGAGGCGCGGTCGGATGTCGCGCACCAACGCCAGCGCCGCGTCGCGCTGTGTGGTCGCCACCCCGAGCCCGTCGTTGCCGCCGATCAGCCAGGTCGGCGTCATCACGCCATTCGCGCCGGTCCGGTCCAGCCAGGCGCGATAGGCCGAGAACGGGACGCGATTGGGGCGGCCGCTGTTGCGCACCATCAGTTGCCAGAGCCAGTCGGGCACGGTCAGATGAGTCAGCGGGTGCCGGCCTTTGAACATGCCATGGTCGCGCAGGTCGACGATCTGGACCATAAGCCCGCCCGGCGCCAGCGCCGCCAGCATGGCATCGAGCGCCGCCAGCGGGTCCTGGCAATGCTCCAGGACGGCATTCGACAGGATGACGTCGTAGCGCGGACCGTCCGGACGAAAATAAGTCTCGGCACCCTCGCCCACGGCATAGTCGACGCCCTTGACCCCGGTCGCGGTGCCGTGCGTCAACAGATCCGGCCGGCCCACGCGTTCCGCCAGCACCTCGTAGATCGCCCGCTGGTGCGCCACGTCGTGGTAGGGCGCGAAGCGGTCGACACCGACATAATGCTCCGCTCCCCCGGCGCGGCAGAGCAGGCCGATACCGAGCGAATCGCCCGGCCCGATCTCCGCGACCCTTCCGCGGAAGGCGGGCAGCCCCGCCGCCTCGATGTACCAGCGATGGATCTGCTCGACGTAGTCGGCACCTTCGGCCGGCGGCCCGATGCCGGCGGCAACGCCGAGCGTGGTGCCGCGGTCGCCGCGGGCGAGCCGCCAGCCCAGCGCCAAGTCATGGGCGGCGAAGGCCAGCGCGGTCAGGGTGACGCTGGAGCGGACGAGCTGCTTGGCAATGGCGGCGACAGGCATGGTGCGGCCGAGGTAATGCCGGCTTCGTCTTCGCCCGTCTAGCGTGCTGGATTTGAAGTTCGCAACATTTCTCGGTCGGGCACGGTTGCGAACGTCAAATCCGAAAAGCACACTCGATTCATAAAGTTGCCAGTGTGGCTGGAGATTCCGAAATTCGCACGGAGCCGGCCACAAGAAGAGGCGAATTTCGGAATCGCCACACTGGGGCCTCATGCTATCAACGCCGCCCCATGCTCAGCATTGCCGCCCTCACCTACCGCGTCGCCGGTCTGACCCTGCTGGAAGAAGCCTCGGCCCAGGTTCCGGCCGGCCATCGCGTCGGCCTGGTCGGCCGCAATGGCGCCGGCAAGTCGACGTTGCTGGACCTCATCCGCGGCGCGCTGCAGCCCGACGGCGGCGCGATCGACCTGCCGCGCGGCACGCGGATCGGCATGGTGGCGCAGGAAGCACCGGGCGGCAGCACCACGCCGCTCGACACCGTGCTGGCCGCCGACGAGGAGCGTGCCTCGCTGCTGAAGGCAGCGGAGACCGAGACCGACGGGCACGCGCTCGGCGAGATCCACGGCCGGCTCGCCGAGATCGACGCCCATTCGGCACCGGCGCGGGCCGCGCGCATCCTCGCCGGCCTGGGCTTCGACGAGGCGATGCAGGCACGGCCGATGTCGAGCTTCTCGGGCGGCTGGCGGATGCGGGTGGCGTTGGCCGCCGTGCTTTTCGTCGAGCCCGACCTCCTCCTGCTCGACGAGCCGACCAACCACCTCGACCTCGAGGCGACGCTCTGGCTGCAGTCCTACCTCGAAGCCTATCCGCGCACCCTGATCCTGGTCAGCCACGACCGGCACATCCTCAACGCCGTGCCGGATCACATCCTGCATCTCGACCAGCGCAAGCTCGCCTACTACCCCGGCGGCTACGACGAATTCGAGCGGCTGCGCGCCGCCAAGATCGAACAATCGCAGGCGCTTGCCGCCAAACAGGCGACGCGGCGGGCGCATCTCCAATCCTTCGTCGACCGGTTCCGCTACAAGGCGACCAAGGCGCGGCAGGCGCAGAGCCGGCTGAAGGCGATCGCCAAGCTGGCACCCGTCGCGGTGCTGCAGGACGACCCGTCCGTCACCTTCGCCTTCCCCGAGCCGGCAGAACTGGCGCCGCCGCTGATCTCGCTGGAGGGTGTGTCGGTCGGCTACGAGCCGGGGCGGCCAATACTTTCTCGGCTCGATCTGAGGATCGACCCCGAGGACCGGATCGCGCTGCTCGGCGCAAACGGCAATGGCAAGTCGACCTTCGCCAAGCTGCTCGCCGGCCGCTTGCCGCCGATGAGCGGCCGGCAGCATCGCGCCGCCAAGCTGGAGTGCGGGTTCTTCGCCCAGCACCAGATCGAGGAGATGGATCCAGAAGGCTCTGCCTTCGATCATCTGGCGCGGCTGATGCCGCGGTCGCGCGAGTTCGAGATCCGCACGCGGCTCGGCCGGTTCGGCTTCTCGGGCGACAAGGCATTCGTCGCGGTGAGAAGTCTTTCCGGCGGCGAGCGGGCGCGTCTCAACTTCGCGCTCATCACCTCGGGTGCGCCGCCGCTCCTCATCCTCGATGAGCCGACGAACCATCTCGACCTCGACACGCGCGAGACGCTGGCCGAGGCGATCAACGATTTCCCCGGCGCCGTCATCCTCATCACGCATGACTGGCACCTCCTCGAGCTGACCGCGGACCGGCTGTGGCTGGTGGCGGAGGGACGGGTGCGGCCGTTCGACGGCGATTTGGAGGACTACCGCAAGCTCATGCTGGGTCAACGTTCCGCTGGCGAACCCCCGACGTCCCGGTGGGCCGAGCGGCCGCGCGGCGCCGAGCGGCGGAAGCAGCTCGAGCCGCTCCGCCGCCGTGCCCGCGAGGCGGAGCAGGCGATGGAAGCGCTTGTCGCACAACGCGATGCGGTCGAGCGGGCACTCATGCCGGCCGAGTTGGAAACGGCTGCACGGGTCGAGCTGATGCGGCGCCGGGCGAGCCTCGAACGCGAAGTGGTGGCGGCCGAGCAGGCTTGGCTGGACGCCGCCCAGGCCCTGGAAACCGCGGCAGCCGAGTGACACCGCTCGACCCATCCACTTGCGAAAGGCCTTGACCAGCTTGCATTCGACGGTTGAGGCCGCGCAATATGAACTCCGTAGGGGGTAATAGCGGGAACGTGTGAATGTGAGGGCTACGGCGAAGACTGTCGGCAAGGCGACGGCAACGCCTGATCTGTCTTCCGTGCCGGTCGCCGGCCAATCGCCGATGGCGGTCCAACCGCATGGCGCCGTGCTGGTCTTTGAGCGGCCCGGATACCGGCTGGCGCAGGCCAGCGAGACCCTGCCGCGGTTCCTCCCCAGGGAGCTTCACGCCAGCCTCGGCGCGCCGGTCGAGACGTTGTTCGATGCCGAGATTGCGGTTGCGCTGCGGGCGCTGCCGCCAAATGCCGAGGACGTTCGTCTGATCTCGGTGCAGGGTCGGGTGCTCGATTTGCGGCTGCTAGCGGCCGACGAATCCGTGGTGGTCGAGATCGAGCCCATCGACGAGCGCGTGGACGCGGCCGATCTCGGAACCATGCTTGACGATGTGACTGTCTCACTCGGCCAGGCGGCGAACCTGTCGGACATCGCCCGGACGAGCTGCACACGGCTCGCCTCGATCCTCGGCTTTTCGGTAGTGGCCCTCGCCCGCAACATTTCTGACGAACAAATCCAGATCCTCGCCGAGATCAACGACGGCACCCTCCCCTCGCTCGCAGGTCGGCCGGACAGCGCGCGGCTGCTGTGCCGGTTCGGCGCCGCCGAGCGTTTGACATTCGTCGCCGATACGCTGGCGACGCCGGTCCGCGTCGTGTCGGCTCCCGGCCTGCCGGTGCCGACATCCGCGCTGCACGGCGTCGAGCTCACCCAGCCGCCGCCGCTGGCCTTGGGGTTCGCCGCCGTTGACGGCGTCCGGGCGCTCGCTGTGGTGCCGATCTTGGTCGATGGCCGTGCCTGGGGCTGGTTTGTTCTGGAACATGGCATTGCCCGGCGTTGCGGACATCAGGCGCGGCGCTTCGCGCATGCGCTTGCACAGGTTGCCGGCGCGGCGGTGAAGCGGGTGCTGCACAACACGCGCGAGCGGGCGGAGCAGCTTGCCAGCGAGGCGGTCGGTGCCTTCGAGGCCGCCATCGCCGGCGGCGCTACCCCGCTCGACGGGCTGCTGTTCGGCGAACAGCTGCTCGCGACGACGGCCGGCGCGGAGGGTGTCGTCGTGCTGTGCGGCCAGGAATACGCGATCGTCGGCGATGCGCCCGACGCCGATGCGCTAGTGCTGCGCCTGCCACGGCTGCTGACTGACACCGATGCATCGATCGCCACCGACCGGCTGCTCGAAGCCGGAGACTTCACCCATTCGGAGCTCGCCGGCGTCCGCTCGATGCTGGCGATCTGCCTGGCGCGCTCGCCATTCATCGCCGTCGCCGCCTTCCGCGGTGGCGCCTGGCCCGGCGGGGATCCAGCGCTGGAAGCTTGGGAGCCGTTGCGCATCGACGCCTTTCTGAGCCTCGCGCGCGCCTTCCGCCGGACGCTGCTGCTGGGCGACGAGGCCGCGGGCGTCGAGCTGTCGAGCCAACTGGAGGAATTCGATGCGAGGGCCTTCGGGTCCGGCATCCTGCGCTCGGCGATCCTGTCGTCGAGCACCGCTGGCATGGCGCTGATGCTCGGCCGCGGCGGCAGCCGGCTGGAGATCGTCGAGTTCAACCCGATGTTCCGCCGCTTCTTCGGCCTCGACAGGCGTGAGCCGGTCGCCGGCACCGCCGAGGAGCTGGGGGAGCGGCTCGGCATTGCGCCTGCGCTACTGCTCGATTGCGGCCGGCCGGCCGGCGAGATCGAGCTGTGGTCCTCGGAGCTCGGCACGCGCATCGTCGAGTTCGACACGCGCTCGATCGTGCGCACAAGGGTCGGCGGCGCGATCCGCGAGCTGACGCTCCTGCAGATCGCGGACGTCACCCGCATCCGGCGCCAGGAGGTCGCGATGCGGATCGCGCGCGATCAGGCACTGGCGCTGATCCGCTCGCGCGACGAGCTCCTCGCGAATATGAGCCACGAGCTCAGAACGCCGCTGAATGCGGTGATCGGGTTCGCCGACATGATCTCGCAGGAGACGTTCGGGCCGATCGGCAACGAGCGCTACGCCGGGTACGGACGCGACATCGAGACGGCAGGCCGGCATCTCCTGGCGCTGATCAACGACGTGCTCGACCTGTCGCGGATCGCTGCCGGCCGCCAGCTCGTGGAGGACGCCGCGGTCAATCTGTCGGAGATCGTGGCTTCCTGCGTCTCCTGGGCCCGGGCGGCATCGCGCAAGCGAAGCGTCAAGCTCAAGATCGACACCGGCGGCGAAGCGCTGTCGGTGCGCTGCGACGAGCGCGCCATCCGGCAGGTGCTGATCAATCTGATCTCAAACGCGGTCAAGTTCACGCCCGATGACGGCGGGGTCCGCGTGGAGCTGGCGTGGCGGCCGCACGGCAATGTGGTGATCGAGGTCGCCGACAACGGCATCGGCATGACGCCGCACGAGCTCAGCCGCGCCTTCGATCCCTTCTTCCGAGGGGGCGGCGCCTATCGCCGGCGCATCGAGGGTGCCGGGCTGGGCCTCTCGATCGCCCGCGGCCTGATCGAGCTGCACGCCGGCACGCTTACCCTCGACAGTATCGAGGGCAAGGGCACGACGGCGAAGATCGAGTTGCCCGGGTGGCGGGTGCTGCCCCGCGAACCCTGAGGCGTCAGGCGATGCCGAGCGTCGGCACCGCGGCGAGATCGGCGTCGCGGCCGACCGGTGTCCAGGCACAGACCTCTACCCGGACGAGGTAACCGGCGCGGAAGCCCGGCGAGGCTACGGCATCGGCAACCGCGCCGAAGGTCTGCAGGACCGTATGGAGATCGCTGCGGCCGAGGAGCTGCGTATAGAGCGCAAGCTCCGCGACCACGCGATCCTCCAGGCGCACCCCGTCGCGGTCGAGCGCATCCAGGAGAGCGGCGGTGCCGGTCGAGATCAGCTCGGCGGCCTCCGAGACCTGCTCGGCCTGGGCGCATTCGGGGTATGGAACCGGCGCCGCGCGTTCGCCTTCCGCCTCCAGCGACCAAATCCGCACGGCGTCGAGGAACTTGGCGACGTGGCGCCCGTGGTGGATGATTGCCGTGGCGGCCAGCGCGGTGGCGATCGCCGACAGACGCTCCTCATCCGACATTGGCAGGATGTCAAACGCGTTGACGGTCTCCCGCAGAACGCCGCGCGCTGTCTGACCGATATTATTCAACGCCCGGTCGATCGTCACCGCCAGCGTACTCATTCTACTCCTCCAGCGTCCACATGCCGTGTTTGTCGCTCTTCATTGCTTAAAGAGTCGTTTCTGGATTGAGAGTTTGTGGCGTTAAGGAATTTTAATACAAGTAATTACTTGTTAAGAAACCTGAATTCCATAAAGCCATTAGGCGAATGTTAAGCGAGGTGGCGAAGAGTGCGGCCAGCGTTTGCCGGACACAGGATTCTTCGATGATCTCGCCGTCCCACCCGCTGCCCGACAGGCATCTGGAAGTTGCCACGATGATGTCGTGCAAGCGCGAACCTGCATGCTTCGCCTTTCTGTGCATGGCGGCCGTCTCGGCGCCGCTCGCGATCGAACGGCTCCATTTCGACATCGCCTCGGCCGACTACTACGGCGGCCGCGCGAGCGTCTGGGCCACGCTGGAGATCATTCCGGATCTCCCGAATGCCGAGCCGACCGCGCTGCTGGGTTTCGACGACGGATTCCTGCGGCCGTTCACCCGGGCGATCCTCGAGGCCGCCGCGACCCGCATCGCCCATCGCATGCGCATTGCCAAGGAAAGCGATGCCGGCCAGCCGCCGCGTGTCGTCGACTACGTCCGCTCGCTCGGCGGGAGCCGCGTCCACGACCTCATCATCACGCCGTTCGATCAGGTCGTGGCGGTGGGCGTCCAGGACAGCGGGGAGGAGGAGACGCTGTTCCAGTTGCCGCGCACCGACAGCTTCCTCAGGACACTGGCGCGCACGGCGCACCTCGCCGACGCGGCGCTGAAGGACACGCTACGCGACATGGAGCGCCTGGCACGCCAGGAACGCCCGCAGGGCTAGATCTGCGGCAAAGCGCCGGTGATCGGCGCCGGCTCAGTGATGGTTGGCGAGCGCCGTGTCGAGATTGTTCGTCGAGTAGTACGGGTTCGCGAAGTCCGGATTGGACGAGGGCACGAAGCGGTTCTCGACGCCGCTCTGCCCGTTCCCGTAGCCGCCGCCGCTGAACTGCATCGAGAAATGTGAATTCCCGATCTTCATGCCGTTGCCCAGCTGACCTTGCTGGCCGCGAAGCTGTGCCTGCACCTCGGGCGACTGGTTCGTCCGATTGTCGTAGGTGAAGGCTCCGGCCGACACGGCGGTCAACAGGACGGCGGAAGCAGTGAAGGCGAAGACGAATTTGGCGGCAGACATCGGCGTACCCCCGGCAAGCGGAACCTTGAGACCTTAGCGCAGTGCCGCCGGAATGAAAAGCTGGCTCCAGTACCTCACGCCTTCACGACATGCCTGAAATAGGCATCGACCGACTGGACAATGCCCTTGGCGATCTTCGTGCGGTAGGCGGCGGTGCGCAGAAGCTTGTCCTCCTCGTGATTGGACAGGCATCCCATCTCGACCAGGGCGGAGGGAATGTCCGGCGCCTTCAGCACCGCGAAGCCGGCGGAGCGGTGGCAGTTCTCCAGCATCCTGACTTCGCTGCTCAGCGTGGTAACCAGTTCCCGCGCGAGGCCGACGGAGCGGTTGTTGGTCTCGCGGCGCGCGAGATCGAAGAGAATGCTCGAGACATCGGGCGATTGCGTGTGAAGATCGACGCCCGCGACGACATCCGCGCTGTTCTCGCGCTCCGCCACCGCCGCGGCGGCCGCGTCGGACGCCTTCTCCGACAGGGTGAAGACGGAGGCGCCGCGCACCCGCTCGTCCGGGATGGCGTCGGCATGGACCGAGAGGAAGAGATCGCCGCCGGCGGCCCGGCCGCGCGCCACGCGATCGTGCAGCGCCACGAACTCGTCGG
>DATGFU010000045.1:0-1758 GCA_035308865.1 Allostellaceae bacterium
CGGCGACGCTGATCGGCCGGCCCCGCATCGAGCCGGAATTGTCGATCAGCAGCGTCACCACCGTGTCGCGGAACTCGGTGTCCTTCTCCACCTTGTAGGAGAGCGGCTGCATCGGATTGGTCACGACACGGCTGAGCCGCGCGCTGTCGAGCAGCCCCTCCTCGCGGTCGAATTCCCAGCTGCGGCGCTGCCGCGCCATCAGCCGGCGCTGCAGCCGGTTGGCGAGCCGGGCGATCATCCCCTGCATGTGGGCGAGCTGCTGGTCGAGCAGCGAGCGCAGCCGCGTCAGCTCGTCGGGATCGCACAGCGCCTCGGCCTCGACCACCTCGTCGAACTCGGTCGCATAGGCGCGATAGGTCGACGGCTCGGCGTCGAAATCGTGCCGCTTGCGGACGCCCGGGCGGCCCGGCGTGCCGGATTCGTCCTCGGCGCCGGGCATCGGCTCGGCCGCCTTCTCGTCGCTCTCGCCGGCATCCTCTGCGCCCTCGGCATCGGCCGGAACCGATTCGGCCTCGCCGCGCATGCCCTCGGCGCCGGGCATCTCGGAGGGCGACTCGACGTCTGGGGACTGCTGCTTGCCGTCTTCCCCCTCGTCCTCCCCGCTCTCGCTGTCGCCTTCCGTCTCGCCCAGTTCGAGATCGAGGTCGCGGATAAGCTGGCGGGTCGCCCGTGCATAGGCGTCCTGGTCGCCCATCAGCCGGCTGAGGCCGACAAGATCGCGTGCGAGCTTGCCTTCGAGTTCGGGCCGCCACGAATCGACGGCCCGCCGCGCCGCCGGCGGCGGCACGGCGCCGGTCATCGCCTCCCGCGCCAGCAGGCGCACGACCTCCGGCAGCGCCTGCTCGCGCCGCTCGGCGGCCATCCGGTCGAAGCCCTGGCGGCGATAGCGTTCCTGCAGGTTGGCGGCGAGGTTCTCGGCGACTCCGACCATGGCATTGGCGCCGATCGCCTCGACGCGGGCCTGCTCGACCGCCTCGAACACCGCGCGTGCCTGCTCGCCTGCCGGCAGGCGCCGGGCATGGATCTCGGCATCGTGGAGCCTGAGCCTGAGCGCCATCGAATCGGCAGCGCCGCGGATCTGCGCCGCCGTCTCCGCCGGCAGGTCGCGCGGCGGCAGCGGCAACCGCGCCTTGGTGCCGCTCAGGCCCGGCGGCTCAGCGGCGTAGGTGACGGTGACGTCGTCGCGCTCGGCCAGCGAGCGCAGCGTCGCTGCGGTCGCCCGCTTGAAGCTGTCGGTAGGCGTTGCGGGGTCGGGCATGGCGTCTATCGGCCGATGGCGGAATGCGCTTCGCTTTTCCGCCCTACAAGACGTCGTAGGGCGGAACAGCGAAGCGCATTCCGCCGTCCAGGAGCCATATATCTGGCAACGCGCGCCATACTCACGCCCGGGCGGTGCGGACGCCCGTTTCCTTGAGCTCGGTGCCGAAGCAGCGCTGGTAGTATTCCGCCACCGTCGCCCGCTCGATCTCATCGCATTTGTTGAGGAAGGTGACGCGGAAGGCGAAGGCGATATCGTTGCCGAAGATCACCGAGTTCTCGGCCCAGGTCAGCACGGTGCGCGGCGACATCACGGTCGAGATGTCGCCGTTGACGAAGCCGGCGCGCGTCAGGTCGGCCAGCGACACCATGGCCGAGATGGTCTTCCGGCCCGCCTCCGTGTCGAAGCCCGGCGCCTTGGCCAGCACGATCGCCACCTCCTCGGCATGCGGCAGGTAGTTGAGTGTCGCGACGATGTTCCAGCGGTCCATCTGGCCCTGG
>DATGFU010000046.1:0-3877 GCA_035308865.1 Allostellaceae bacterium
GGGCCGGCGCTGCAAAGCGCGCAGACGCTGAGCCTGACGAGCGCCGAGATCGGGGCGGCCGCCTCTTCCTATGTGATCGGCGCGGTCACGGGCGCGCTGGTGTGGGGCTGGATCACCGACCGGGCCGGCCGGCGCGCGGTCTTCTACGCGACGCTCTGCGTCTATCTCGCCGGCGTGCTCTTGAGCGCGATGGCTTGGAATTTCTGGAGTTTCGCGCTCTTCCGCGCGATCACCGGCGTGGGGATCGGCGGCGAGTACGCGGCCGTCAATTCCGCCATCGACGAGCTGATCCCGGCCCGCTATCGCGGCCGCGTCGACCTCATCGTGAACGGCAGCTTCTGGCTGGGCGCGGCGGCCGGCGCCGCCGCCTCGCCGATTCTGCTCGATCCGGCGGTGTTGCCGGTCGATCTCGGCTGGCGGCTGGGCTTCGGCATCGGCGGGGTGCTGGGCCTGTCGATCCTGTTCCTCCGCCGCTACGTGCCGGAAAGTCCGCGCTGGCTCGTCACCCATGGCCGGGCGGAGGAGGCCGAGCGGACCGTGGCCGAGATCGAGGCCCGGGTCGAGGCGACGGCCGGCCGCAGCCTGGCGCCGGCCGAGGGCTGGCTCACGGTGCATCCGCGGCGGGTCTTCGGCCTCGGGATGATCGTCCGGTCGATGCTGGGCCGTTACCGCGCCCGCAGCGTGCTCGCCATCGTGCTGATGGTGGCGCAGGCCTTCCTCTACAACGCGGTGTTCTTCACCTACGGGATCGTGATGACGCGGTTCTACCGCGTGCCGGAGACCAGCGTCGGCCTCTATTTGCTGCCGCTGACGCTCGGCAATTTCTGCGGACCGCTGTTCCTCGGGCATTTCTTCGACACGATCGGGCGCAAGACGATGATCGCCGGGACGTTTGCCGTCAGCGGCGTGCTGCTGCTCGCCACCGCCGCCCTCTTCGGCGCCGGGATGCTGACCGCGGCGACGCTCAACCTCGCCTGGATCGCGATCTTCTTCTTCGCCTCGGCGGCGGCGAGCTCGGCCTATCTCACGGCCAGCGAAATCTTCCCGCTGGAGACCCGCGCGCTTGCCATCGCCTGCTTCTACGCGGTCGGCACCGCGCTCGGCGGCAGCCTGTCGCCGCTGCTCCTCGGCTGGCTGGTCGGCACCGGCTCCGCCGTGGCGCTCAGCGGCGGCTACGCCGTGGCCGCCCTGCTCCTCCTGGCGGCTGCCGGCACGGAGCTCAAGCTCGGCGTCGACGCGGAAGGGAAGTCGCTGGAGAGCATCGCCGATCCGCTGTCGGTGGAGGGGTGAGGTCCGACGGAGCGGCGGAAAGACCCCCACCCAACCCTCCTCCGCAAGCGGGAGAGGGCTTGTTCCTCCCTCTCCCGCTTGCGGGGGAGGGCCGGGGTGGGGGTGGTCGGGAGCCGCCAGCGCCCCGCGTTCGGGATCGAATTTTGCCCCGCGTTGCCGTAACCTGTTGCCGCAATGCGCCTCGTCCGACATCGCCCCGCACCGCCTCTCGACCGGCTGATCGAGCATTTCTGGTGGTCGTGGCGGGAGGCGCCGCAAGCCGCCTCGGAGCGCATGCTGCCGACCGGCACCGCCTCCCTCGTCTTCTGGCTCGGCGACGGCGCGCTGTCTTGCCGGCCGGAAGATCGGGCCGGCGAGCCGCTTTTCTGGTCGCGCGGCCTGCTTCACGGCCCGCAGACGGGCTATTACGCCTCTGGTCCGAAGCCGCCCGGCGTCGCGGTCGGCGTCGCATTCCGCCCGGGCGCGGTGAGCGCCGTCATGGGCGTGCCGGCCTCCGAGATCGCGGACCGCCACGTGCCGCTCGACTGCCTGTGGGGGAGCCGCGCCGATGCGCTGCATGAAAGAATGCGGGCGGCGACGCGGCCGTCCCAGGTCTTCGCGATCCTCGAGAGGGAGTTGGCGGCGTGGCTGCGTCCGCCTCTGCTGATGCATCCGGCCGTCGCCTACGGCTTGGCACGGCGGCCGGCGGACGAGTCCCGGCTCCGCATCGCCGACGTGCGGCGGGAGGTGGATTACAGCGCCCGCCACTTCATCGCGCTGTTCCGGAGCGCCGTGGGCCTGACGCCGAGCCAGTATTACCGGATCAGGCGATTCTCCGGCGTGCTGCGCAGCCTCGCCGGGAGGGAGGCGCCCGACCTCGCCGATCTCGCGGCATCGCTGGGCTATGCCGACCAGCCGCACCTGAACCGGGAGTTCAAGGAATTCTCCGGCACGACGCCCCTGCGCTACCGGCCCCGGGCCGCGGACAGCCCGCATCACCATTCCCTCTGAGAAAGCGTGCCAGGGAAAAAAGATCCAAGACGCGGCGCGGCGTCCCTCGCAGACTGTAGCGGCATCTGCGAGGTTCCCATGACGACGATCCAGGAAGTCTACCCCTATCTGCGGGTCCACGATTCGGCGGCAGCGATCGAGTTCTACCGACGCGCCTTCGGGGCCGAGGAGCTGTTCCGCCTGTGCGAGCCAAGCGGGCGCATCGGCCACGCGGAAGTCCGCATCGGGCCGGCCACGGTGATGCTGTCGGACGAATATCCCGAGCGCGGCATCAGCGGCCCGCGCTCGCTCGGCGGCACGACCTTCAGCCTGCATCTTCACGTTGAGGACGTGGATGCGGCCTTCGACCGGGCCGTCGGCGCCGGCGCCACGGTCGTCCGGCCCCTGCAGGACCAATTCTACGGCGAGCGGTCGGGCACGGTGCGCGACCCGTTCGGCCACGAATGGCTGCTCGGCGGCCATATCGAGGACGTTACGACGGAAGAGATGCAGCGGCGGTATACGGCCTTATTCCGGCCGTCCTAAATCGCAGCAGGCGTCGCGTTCGGTACGAGAACAGCGATAGGTGCAATCGCGGGAAAGCCTAGGTTCCCGTCGTCCGAGTCCTCGAACTGACGCAGCCGGCCCGCTTGCCACTCGGTCGAGGTGTAGAGGATGGTGCCGATGTTAGCGAGCGCCAGCCACAGCGCTTGCACGGCGTCTTCGCCGGCCCCGTACATGTATTCCGGCACGTTGAGACCGACGATGCGGAAGGGGCAATACCAGCCATGCCCGTCATCGACGAACTCCCAGGGTCGACCGATTTCGATGCGAACCGGGCCGCTACCGAGGAGCATCAACTCTCTCGACGCGATCACATCGTTGAACCCTGACGAGCGGAGCTCTTCAAGGTAACTGAAGCTGTTACCGCTGGTCATTTCGGAAACTCCTTGGCTTGCAGATACCATCTTGCGGGCGGTATGCCCCCTCACCCAGCTCCGGCTAGGCTCGGCTTCGCCTCGCCAAGCCTGCGTCATCCCTCTCCCCCGATGGGGGCGAGGGATCGTCAGGCCGAAGCCGCGTTCCGCAGCGAGTCGATGACCATGCGGGCGCGGACGCCGCCGCTGTCGATGTTGAAGGCGCGGAGCTTGAGGCCGGGATTGGCCTCGATGGAGCGCTGCTGGGCCTCCAGGATCTCGACGTCCTCCTGGAAGACGCTGCCCTGCTGGCGCCGCAGCCGCGTGCCGACGCCGCCGTCATGGATCGCGAAATTGCGGGCCATGCCCCAGAAATAATGGGTCGAGGCCTCGTTCTCCGGGGTCAGCGCGTCGATCACGAAGCCGCGCACGCCGCCGTCATGATGCTCCACCGTGGAGCCGGCCTCGACCGGCGCCACGCCGACATCGATGATGACGCTGGAGGGCGGGATGAACTGGCAGATCTGCCAGCGGTCGACCTTGCCTAGCTTCTTGAGTGCCTGACGCCAAAAGGGGGGGGCGTCGATATCCCGCATCCAACGCGATACGAACACCCGGTCCGCCTCGGCCCAGGTCTCGATCGGGCTTTCCAGGATTTCGGCCTGACCGATGCTATTCGGATGCACATAGGCCTCGTGGGT
>DATGFU010000047.1:0-1920 GCA_035308865.1 Allostellaceae bacterium
CGCGGCTCGGCGGGCTGCATCGCATGATGGGGTGGGACGGGCCGATCCTGACCGATTCCGGCGGGTTCCAGGTGATGTCGCTGTCCGGGCTGCGGAAGCTGACCGAGCACGGCGTCACCTTCCGCTCGCATATCGACGGCAGCGAGCATGTGCTGACGCCGGAGCGCTCGGTCGAGATCCAGCATCTGCTCGATGCCGACATCACCATGGTGCTGGACGAATGCACGCCCCATCCCGCGCCGCGCGAGGCGGTCGAGAGCTCCTTGGGCCTCTCCATGCGCTGGGCGGCACGGTCCAAGCGCGCCTTCGTACGTCGCGAGGGCTACGGGCTCTTCGGCATAGTGCAGGGCGGCGTGCATCTCGACCTGCGGGAACGCTCCGTCGCCGATCTGGTCGAGATCGGCTTCGATGGCTACGCATTGGGCGGCCTCGCTGTCGGCGAAGGCCAGGCGGCGATGTTCGACGTGGTCGGCCATGTGGCACCGCTGCTGCCGCAGGACCGGCCGCGCTACCTCATGGGCGTCGGCATGCCGGCCGATCTGGTGGGCGCGGTGATGCGCGGCGTCGACATGTTCGATTGCGTCGTGCCCACCCGCTCCGGCCGCACCGCCCTCGCCTTCACGCGGCGCGGCAAGGTGAACCTGCGCAACGCCCGCCATCTCGACGACGACCGGCCCCTCGACGCCGAATGCCGCTGCCCCGCCTGCACGAAGTTCAGCCGCGCCTATCTCCATCATCTCCACCGTGCCGACGAGATGCTGGGGCCGATCCTGCTGACCTGGCACAATCTGACCTATTATCAGGATTTGATGGCCGGGTTGCGCGAGGCGATCGAGCGGCAAGCGCTCGCGGAATTTGCCGCCGCGTTCCACGCCGCCCGGACGGAAGGCGACATTCCGCCGATCGGAGACGGAGCATGACCGATGTCACTCAACTGGGCCGCCCCACCGCCTTGCCCGAGAGCCCCGACACGGCCGTGCTGGAGACCGTGCCCAATCCCGAGCGCGAACGCGACTACCTCGTGCGCTTCACGGTGCCGGAGTTCACGTCGCTCTGCCCGATCACCGGCCAGCCTGATTTCGCCCATTTCGTCATCGACACCGTGCCGGACGCGCTGCTCGTCGAGAGCAAGTCGCTGAAGCTCTTCATGGGCTCGTTCCGCAACCACGGCGCCTTCCACGAGGCCTGCACGATGCTGATCGTACGCCGCCTGGTCGAGGCGGTGCAGCCGAAATGGCTGCGGATCGGCGGCTACTGGTACCCGCGCGGCGGCATGCCCATCGACGTCTTCTATCAGACCGGCCCAGCGCCGGCCGGTCTCTGGATCCCCGACCAGGGCGTCCCGCCATACCGCGGCCGGGGGTAGGTTCCCTCTCCACCCTCGGGGGTGGAGAGGGTTAGGGTGAGGCGGGGGAGCCCGACTTTCTCTTCGGTATCGATGCAACGGCACGACCCACCTCACCCCGACCCTCTCCCCCCTGAAGGGCGGAGAGGGCGCGCGGCGGCGAACGACCTCAAGGCCACCCTCGTCCAGCGCGCGACGGCGCTCGGGTTCGATGCCGTGCGCGTGGCGCCGGCGGCGCTTGCCCCCGAGATCGGGGCCGGGCTCGAAGCCTGGCTCGGCCGCGGGAGCCACGGCGAGATGGCGTGGATGGCACACGAGCCGGGCCGGCGCCGCGATCCGCGCGGGTTGTGGCCCGAGGCACGCTCGGTGGTAGTCCTGGGCACCAATTACGGGCCGTCTTCCAACCCGCTCGATGCGCTGGCCGATCGCGATCGCGGCGTCGTCTCGGTCTATGCCCACGGCACCGACTACCACGACCTCGTGAAGAAGCGCCTGAAGGCGCTGGCCCGCTGGCTGCACGTGGAAACCGGCGTCGAGCTCAAGGTCTTCGTCGACACCGCGCCGGTGATGGAGAA
>DATGFU010000048.1:0-2361 GCA_035308865.1 Allostellaceae bacterium
CACCAAGAGCACGGGCACCGGCAAAAGCGGCCGGAGACGCGGCGCCACGCACCACAACACCGCCATCGGCGCGGCGATCATCGTCGTGTGGCCGGACGGGAACGACGCCCAGCCCTGGCCGCCGTGAAACGGAAAGAACCCGTAGACGTGATCGCCGATCCAGGACGGATTGCCCTGTGTCCAGGTCTCCGGCCAGGTGCGGCCGAACGCGTATTTGAGCTGGTCCTTGATCGCCGAGGCGACAAGCGAGGCCACGGCCGCGGCAAGCGCCACCCGCATCGCCCCACCGGCGGGCAGCCTGCCGAAGGCGGCCACGCCGCCCACCAAGAGCAGGAATGCGGCGGAGAGCGGCAGGATCGGCTCGGCAATCCAAGTCAGCCAGACGAAAAGGCGGACACCGTGCAGCTCTTCATGGACGGCATCCGAAACCGCCCGATCGACGAACAGTATCGCCAGCACCGCCGGCAGCAGGCCGGCGAGAGCGGCGAGACCGAGGCGGCGTGCTGCCTCGGCCGGATCGCTATTCGGCGTAGACGGGCTCGGCGCCGGATCCGTCGGCATCCGGATCCTGCGACTCCGGCCGATCGCTCGGCGGCCGCGGCGTGATCGTGAAGTCGAGCTTGCCGTCCTTGACCGTCACCTGGACGATGCCGCCCTTCGACAGCTTGCCGAAGAGCAGCTCCTCCGCCAGCGGCTTCTTGACGCTCTCCTGCACCACGCGGGCCAGGGGCCGCGCGCCGTAGAGCTTGTCGTAGCCCTTCTCGCCCAGCCATTTCCGCGCCGCCTCGTCGAGCTCGATCGTGACGTTGCGGTCGGCGAGCTGGACCTCGAGCTGGAGCACGAACTTGTCGACGACGCGGTGGATCGTGTCGGGCGACAGCGCGGCGAAGGAGATGATGCTGTCCAGCCGGTTGCGGAACTCCGGCGTGAACATGCGGTTGACCGCCTCGTTGTCCTCGCCGATCCGGACCTCGTTGTTGAAGCCGATGCCCGGCTTGGCCATCTCGGACGCCCCGGCATTGGTGGTCATGATCAGGATGACGTTGCGGAAATCCACCGTCTTGCCGTTGTGATCGGTCAGCTTCCCGTAATCCATCACCTGCAGCAGGATGTTGAAGAGATCGGGATGCGCCTTCTCGATCTCGTCCAGCAGCAGCACGCAATGGGGATGCTGGTCGACGCCGTCGGTGAGCAAGCCGCCCTGGTCGAACCCGACATAACCCGGCGGCGCGCCGATCAGCCGCGAGATCGTGTGGCGCTCCATGTATTCCGACATGTCGAAGCGCAGCAGCTCGATCCCGAGCGTGCGCGCGAGCTGCCGGGCCACCTCGGTCTTGCCGACGCCGGTCGGGCCGGAGAAGAGGTAGCAGCCGATCGGCTTCTCGGCATCGCGCAGGCCGGCGCGGGCAAGCTTGATGGCGGCGGAGAGCGCGTCGATGGCGCTGTCCTGGCCGAACACCATGGTCTTGAGGTCGCGATCGAGATTCTGCAGCACCTCGCGGTCGTCGCGCGACACGGTCTTGGGCGGGATCCGCGCCATGGTCGCGATGACCGCCTCGATCTCCTTCGTGGTGATCGTCTTGCGCCGCTTGGCCTCGGGCAGCAGCATCTGCGAGGCGCCGACCTCGTCGATCACGTCGATCGCCTTGTCCGGCAGCTTGCGGTCGTTGATGTAGCGGGCCGACAGCTCGACGGCGCTGCGGATCGCATCGGCCGTGTAGCGGATCTTGTGATACTGCTCGTAATAGGGCTTGAGGCCGCGCAGGATCTTGACCGCGTCCTCGACCGTGGGCTCGGCGATGTCGATCTTCTGGAACCGCCGGACCAGCGCCCGGTCCTTCTCGAAGTAGTTGCGGTATTCCTTGTAGGTGGTCGAGCCGATGCAGCGGATGGCGCCGCTCGCCAGCGCAGGCTTCAGCAGGTTCGACGCATCCATGGCGCCGCCGCTGGTCGCGCCGGCGCCGATGACGGTGTGGATCTCGTCGATGAAGAGAATCGAGCCCTGGAGAGACTCCAGCTCGGCCAGCACCGCCTTCAGCCGTTCCTCGAAATCGCCCCGATACCGAGTGCCGGCCAGCAGCGCGCCCATGTCGAGCGCGTAAATCGTGGCGTTCTGCAGCACCTCCGGCACTTCGAGATTGACGATCCGCCGCGCCAAGCCCTCAGCAATCGCCGTCTTGCCGACGCCGGGATCGCCGACATAGAGCGGGTTGTTCTTCGAGCGCCGGCACAGGATCTGGATGGTCCGGTCGACCTCCAGCTCGCGCCCGATCAACGGGTCGATCTTGCCGCTGCGGGCCTTGCGGTTGAGGTTGACGCAATAGGCGTCGAGCGCATCGTGACCGCCCTTGCGGCCCTTCT
>DATGFU010000049.1:0-2788 GCA_035308865.1 Allostellaceae bacterium
CTCTCGTGTCGGGCGGTCATCGTACGCGGCGATTTTACGGGCGGAAAGTTACCGTTCGCTGCGGCGCCTGAGAAATTTCAAACCGGACCACTCCTCATCGACTGCGGCGACCTTGACATCGACGAAGCCGGTCGGCAGCACCGCCGCGCGGATTGCGTCCTCGGTCAGATCGCGGAAGAGGGCGGAAGCCTTCTTCGGCCACGAGATCCAGAGCGCGCCGCCCGGCGCCACGAGGCCAAGTGCCGCCGGCAATCTCGCATCAAGCCCAGCCGCGTCGCGCACGAAGAGATGGACCAGGTCATATGGGCCGCCACCCCGTGGCGAATCGATCATGACTCCTGCCGGGCTGGCACCCAGCACCTCTTCATAAGCGCGCGGCGGCTCGATGACGGCGATCCGCATTCCGGGCTTGAGACCGAGCTTGGCCGCGAGCGGCTTGCCCGAATATCCGGCGATGGACATGACTCGGCCCCGCTTCCGCCGTGTGCGCCCAGGATGCTATGCGAGCGGTCATGGCAGAGTCCATCGCAGCCCGGCTCTACGTGACGGTACCGCTGGCCGCGGGGGCCAAGGTGACGCTCGACGAAGGGCAGGCGCATTACCTCCGGCACGTCCTCCGGCTCGGCCCGGGCGACTTCGTCGCGGTATTCAATGGCCGCGACGGCGAGTGGAGCGCGTGCATCTTCTCCCTCGGCAAGCGCGACGCCACGCTTGCGGTCGAGCTGTTGCGCCGCCCCCAGCAGCAGGAGGCCGATCTCTGGCTCGTCTTCGCGCCGGTCAAGCGGGCGCCGATCGACGCCATCGCCGAGAAGGCGACCGAGCTCGGCGTCTCGGCGCTCTGGCCGGTGATGACGCGCCGGACCGTCCCGGCACGGGTCAATCTCGACCGGCTCGCCGCGCAGGCGCGGGCGGCCGCGGAGCAGAGCGAACGGCTGTCCGTCCCGGAGATCCGCGCGTCCGTGCCGCTCGATAAGGCGATCGCCGCCTGGCCCGCGGACCGGAGGCTCATTGTCTGCGACGAAAGCGGTCGCGCGCCGCCGGCGGCGGAGGTCCTGGCGGGCGCGCCGGCATCGCCCGGCGGCTGGGCGATCCTCACCGGGCCGGAGGGCGGGTTTGCGCCAGGCGAACTTGACGCGGTTTTGAAACTGGCCTCTGCTACTTCGATCAGCCTGGGGCCGCGCGTGCTGCGCGCCGACACGGCAGCGATCGCCGCCGTCGCCGTGTTCCAGGCCCTGGCCGGCGACTGGCGCCAAGCGCGGCGTCCGGTCTGAGGCCCCATCCTTCAAGCTCGAGGCCCGCCCCCGATGTCCGCACCCCCGAACACGAGCGGCATACCGATCGAGAGCCGGCAACAGCTCGTCGAGCTTCTCGAAGCGGGCTGCAAGCCGGAGAGCGAGTGGCGGATCGGCACGGAGCACGAGAAATTCGTGTTCCGCCTCGCCGATCATCGCCCGGTCCCTTACGAAGGCGAGCACGGCATCCGGGCGCTGCTGCAGGCGATGACGCGGTTCGGCTGGCAGGAGGTCTACGAGGGGGACCGCCTGCTGGCACTGCAGCAGGGCGGCTGCACCATCACGCTGGAGCCGGCCGGCCAGTTCGAGCTGTCGGGCGCGCCGCTGCAGACGATCCACGGCACCTGCGCCGAGGTGCAGCGCCACCTGAAGCAGGTGCGCGAGGTCGCCGGCGAGTTCGGCCTCGGCATGATCGGCCTGGGGTTCGAGCCGAAGTGGCGGCGCGAGGACATGCCGCTGATGCCCAAGGGCCGCAGCGAGATCATGCGCCGCTACATGCCCAAGGTGGGTTCGCTCGGCCTCGACATGATGCACCGGACCTGCACCGTGCAGGTCAATCTCGATTTCTCGTCCGAAGCCGACATGGCGCGCAAGATGCGGGTCGGGATGGCCCTGCAGCCGCTGGCCACCGCGCTCTTCGCCGCCTCGCCCTTCACGGAGGGCAGGCCCAACGGATTCCTCTCCTATCGCAGCCAGATCTGGACCGACACCGATCCCGACCGCACCGGCATCCTGCCCTTCGTCTTCGACGCGGATTTCGGGTTCGAGCGCTATGTCGACTGGGTGCTGGATGCGCCGATGTATTTCGTCTACCGCGAGGGGCGGTTCATCGATGCGGCGGGCCAGTCCTTCCGCGACTTCATGGAAGGCCGCCTGCCGGCCTTGCCGGGCGAGATCCCGCATATGGGCGACTGGTCGGACCATCTGACCACCGTGTTCCCCGAGGTCAGGCTCAAGCGCTACCTCGAGATGCGCGGCGCCGACGGCGGGCCGTGGCGGCGGCTCTGCGCGCTGCCGGCCTTCTGGGTGGGGCTGCTCTACGATTCCGAGGCGCTCGACGCGGCGGCAGCGCTGGTCGCCGACTGGACCGCTTCCGAAGTCGTCGAGATGCGGCTCGCCGTTCCGCGGCTCGCCCTGGCGACGCCCTTCCGCGGCGGCATTCTCCGCGACGTGGCGCTCGAGGCGCTGGCGATCTCCCGCGCCGGCCTGCATCGCCGCAGCCGGCGCAACAGCGTCGGCGACGACGAGAGCTTCCATCTCGATCCGCTTTTCGCCATCGCCGGCTCCGGCCAGACACCGGCGGAAGGGCTGCTCGCGGATTTCCACGGCAAATGGGGCGAGCGGATCGATCCGATCTACGAGGAATACGCCTATTAGGGCCGGATGTGCGGTCAGGTCGGCCTGACCTGACCGGCCAAAGCCAGCGGGGCTAGGCCGAGCTGGTTGGTGGTCCGGATGGCGGCCAGTTGCCTGGAGGAACAAGCGGCCAGCGCCAG
>DATGFU010000050.1:0-7156 GCA_035308865.1 Allostellaceae bacterium
TCGACGAAGCCGTAGGAGGCGAGGGCCGCGCGGATCGCGGGAACTGCCGTGTTCTTCTCGCCTGGATGCAGTGTCCCGCCGTTCGGCACCGCGACCAGCGGGTCGGCATGCGGGTTGGCGGTCAGCCGCGCCAGCTCGGCCTGCAGGACCTTCCGGTCGGACGCAGGGTCGGCAGCGGCGGGCTGGACCTGGACGGCCAGGCCCAGCAGGGCAACGGCAATAACGGGAAGGCGCATAGGGGCGAAGGTTCTCGCGCGGGTGCGACTGGTGCGAAGTATAGTCGGATATACGGCGCGAACGAAGGTGACGGGAGCGTATTCCCGGCACCGTTGCCGTAAAGCCACAGTAGAGGGATAGGCTTAATTTGAACGGTCGCGCGACAGGCCGTGCTCGGCCAGCGCTGCGAGGTAGCGGCGCCAGCGCTGCTCATGCTCGCGCCCGAGCTCGTGGAGGTACCGCCACGTGTAGAGGCCGGTATCGTGCCCGTCGTCGAAGACGATGCGCACCGCGTAGTGCCCGACCGGCTCCAGCCGGAGGATCCCGACCCCGGCGCAGCCCGCCACGAGCTGCTTCTGGCCCGGCCCATGGCCCTGCACCTCCGCAGAGGGACTTTCGACGCGGAGATATTCGGCCGGCAGAAGAAAGACGCTGCCGTCGTCGAAGGTGACGTCGAGCCGCCGCTCCGCCGACCGCAGCCTCAGCTCCGTAGGCTGCGGTCCGCTCACGGATCGTCGATCCGCCGCGCCTCGTCGACCAGCATGATCGGGATGCCGTCGCGGATCGGGTAGGCGAGCTTGGCCTGGTCGCTGATCAGCTCCTGCGCCGCCCGGTCGTAGCGCAGCGGCGACTTGGTCAGCGGGCAGACCAGGATCTCCAGGAGCTTCGGATCGATTTCGCGCGGCGTTTCGGTCATGAGGGGAAGCATCCTTTCGCCGCCACTATCGGCGGAACGGCTGCCTGCGTTCAAGCCGGCTCGCGCCGTCGCTGCCGCCTGTGCTTCGAAGGGGGGCTTTGCTACACTCCGCCGCATGGACACCCCGGGGGAGGCCAGCCAGGCCGTCGCGCCGTCCGATCTCGGCCGGGCGCGCGTGCTCGTGGTCGACGACATCGAGGCCAATCGCGACCTTCTCACCCGCCGGTTGCGGCGGATGGGGATCAGCAGCGTCGCCGAGGCGACGAACGGCGAGCAGGCGCTGGCGGCGCTGCGCCGCGAGCGCTTCGACCTCGTCCTCCTCGACCTGATGATGCCGGTGCTGAACGGCTACGAGGTACTGGAGACGCTCTACCGCGAGGGGCGGACGAGCGAGCTGGCGGTCGTCGTGCTCTCCGCGCTGAGCGAGATCGATTCGGTGGTGCGCTGCATCGAGCTGGGCGCCGAAGATTTCGTCTTCAAGCCGTTCAACCCGACCCTGCTGCGCGCCCGCGTCACCGCCAGCCTGGAGAAAAAATTCCTCCGCGACGCCACGCGCCGCGAGCTGGAACGCCGCAAGGCCGAGCTGCGCGAGGCACGGGCGCTGCAACTGTCGCTGGTGCCGCCGCCGTTGGAGGAAGACGTCGCCGCCGGCCGGATCGAGATCGATCTGGCGCTGGAGCCGGCCAAGGAGATCGGCGGCGATCTGGTCGATCATTTCCGGGTTGGCGATCGGCTGCATGTGCTGGTGTTGGGCGACGTATCCGACAAGGGCGCCGGCGCGGCGCTGGTCATGGCGCGGACGCACGCGCTCGTCCGCGGCCTCGCCGGCCGGCCCGATGCCGCGGAACTCTTTGCCGCGCCCGGCGCCGCGCTTGCCGTCGTCAACCGCGCGCTCGCCGTCAACAACGAGAGCTGCATGTTCGTGACGCTGCTGCTGGCGGCGTTCGACCTTGTCGAGTTCCGGCTCGACTATGCCAGCGCCGGACACGTGCCGCCCTTCCTCGCGCGGTCCGGCGGCGGCATCGAACGGCTGGATCGCGCCGGCGGCGTGCCGCTCGGCCTGCTGGAAACGGCAACCTACGACACCGAATCCGTCCACCTTGCGGCGGGCGACCGGCTGCTCGTCGTCACCGACGGCATCACCGAGGCGTCGTCTCCCGACGGCGCGCTCTTCGGCAGCGCCCGCGTCGCGGAATGGCTGACGCGCCGCCGACCCGTCGCCGATCTGGTCGAGACCATCCTGGACCATGAGGGCGGCGCGCCGCGGTCCGACGACATCGCCGCCATCCTGCTGACGCTCGGAGAGGCCGCATGACGTTTCCCGATCCCGATGCGAGCCGGCGCCTGCTCGACGGGCTCGCCACCGGCGTGGCGCTGGTCGACCGGAACGGAATCGTGCTCGCGTGCAACGAGGCGTTCGGTCGCCTGGTCTGCGGCGGGCGGGGTCTGGAGCCGGGCGCCACGCTCGCCGAGGCCTTCGCCGAGCTGACCGAGATCGAGCCGGGCACGCTCTCCAATGCCGAGCGGATCGAGCAGATTTGCGACGGCGACGATTTTGCCTTCCTGCGGATGGGGCCTGGATTCAAGCGGTTGCGCCTCACCTGCCAGGTGTTGGACGACGAGCGGATGATCACTGCCGAGACCTCGCTGATGAGCCGGCAGGAGCGCGAGATCCAGATGCGGGCCGAGCAGGAGGCGCGGGCGCTGCTGGATTCCAGCCCGGTAGCGGTGGCCATCGTCGACACCGAGCTGACCGGCGAGATCCTCTACCAGAACCCGCGGCACGCCGAGCTCTACCGCATGAAGCCGAGCGAGCCGATGGGCAATGCCCGCGACCGCTATGTCGACCCGACGCAGCGCGACGCGCTGCAGCAGCGCTTCGCCGAGGGCAAGCCGGTGCGCGACGTGGAGGTGCATGCGCGGCGGAAGGACGGCACGGAGTTCTGGACGGTCCTCACCTGGCAGCCGACGGAGTTCGAGGGCCGCAAGGCCCGGGTCGCCTGGATCTACGACGTGACCCAGCGCAAGGAGGCGGAGGCGGCGCTCGAGGACGCCCGCCGCGCCGCGGAGCTGGCCAACCAGACCAAGTCCGAATTCCTGGCGAATATGAGTCACGAGCTGCGGACCCCGCTCAACGCCATCATCGGCTACGCCCAGATCCTGCAGGAGGACGCGGCCGACGAAGGCGTCGATTCGATGCAGCCGGATCTCAAGAAGATCGAGGTCGCCGGCAAGCATCTCCTCGGCCTGATCAACGACATCCTCGACCTGTCGAAGATCGAGGCGGGCCGCATGGAGATCTATATCGAGCGCGCCGGCATCCGCGATCTCGCCGCGGAGCTGGAGACGCTGGCCGCGCCGCTCGCCGCCGCCAACGGCAACAGGCTCGACGTGTCGATCGCCGATGGGATCGACGCCTTCCATACCGACGTCACCAAGCTGAAGCAGTCGCTGCTCAACCTTCTCAGCAATGCCTGCAAGTTCACCAAGGGCGGCACGGTGGCGCTGGCCGTGCGGCGGCACGCGGATACTGCGGTCGGCGACATGGTCGAGTTCGAGGTGACCGACAGCGGCATCGGCATGACGCCCGAGCAGCTCGACCGGCTGTTTCAGCCCTTTACCCAGGCCGACGCCTCGACGACGCGGCAGTTCGGCGGCACCGGCCTGGGCCTGGCCATCACCAAGCGGCTCTGCGCCATGC
Source organism: Allostellaceae bacterium (assembly GCA_035308865.1). GTDB lineage: Bacteria > Pseudomonadota > Alphaproteobacteria > ATCC43930 > CGMCC-115725 > DATGFU01. The sequence goes on from DATGFU010000050.1 coordinate 3,615, forward strand.
TGGGCGGCGACGTGACCGTGACATCGACCGCCGGCGCCGGCAGCACCTTCACCATCCGGCTGCCGCTCCGGCCGCCGACCACGCTCGACGGCCCGGTCCGCGAAGCGCCGTCCGGCCCTGCCATCACCGGGCCGGAAACGGCGAAGACCATTCTGCTGGTCGACGACGAGCCGCAGATCCACGAACTGATCGGCACGATGCTGGTCCGCGAGGGCTACCGCGTGGTGCACGCTTCGAGCGGCACCGAGGCGATCGCCAAGGCAACCGAGGTGCAGCCCGCCGCCGTCCTGCTCGACGTGATGATGCCGCATGTCGATGGCTGGACCGTGCTCAAGACGATGAAGCACAATCCCAATCTCGAGGACATCCCGGTCGTCATCGTGTCGATGCTGGACGAGCGGCGGCTCGGCATGTCGCTGGGCGCGGCAGAGTTCCTGACCAAGCCGGTCGATCGCAAGCGGCTCATTGCGGCCGTGCATGCCCATGCCGGCGAGGCGCGCGGGACCGTGCTGGTGGTCGACGACGACCCCGACCAGCGGGCCATGCTTGCCGAGACCATTGAGGGTGCCGGGCTGACCGTGGCGACGGCCGCGAACGGGCGCTTGGCGCTCGACTGGCTGATGCAGGAGCCGCGGCCTGCCGTCCTCGTGCTCGACCTGCTGATGCCGGAAATGGACGGGTTCGCGCTCCTCGAGGCGGTGCGGGGGAACGAGCGGCTCCGCGGGCTGCGGGCCATCGTGCTGACTGCCAAGGATCTGAGCGCCGCGGAGCGCGACTACCTCGGCGGCCGCGGCGGCACGGTCATCGCCAAGGGCCCGGACGCGCGCGACCAGCTCCTCCGGGCGCTCGGCGGGCGGGCCACAGCGGACGCGTGATGCGGCGCATCCGGCGGACCTAGGTGGCGCGCGTCGATGCAGGGGCCTTCCGGGCAGGCGCCGGTGGACGAAGCGGCAACGGCCGGCCGGCTCGCCGTCAAGGCGGCGCCGCTCGGCGCCGCCTCGAATTGCGATGCCGCCTTCCTGCAACTGCAAGGGCTGCCCGCCTGCCCCGGCCTCGCCGTCATCGCCGACGGTCAGGTCGTCGGCTATGTCGACCGGCTGTCGCTGCTGGGCAAGCTTGCGGACCCCGTCCGCCATGCGCTCTACGAGAAGCGGCCGGTGGCGCTGCTGATGGACCGGGAGCCGCTGGTCGTCGACGCCGCGACCGGCATCGACGAGCTGGCCGAGCGGCTGGTCACGGAAAAGCCGGCGGCGCTTCTCTCCGGGTTCGTCATCACGCGGGACGGCGTCTATGACGGCGTCGCCAGCGGTCTCGACCTGATGCGGGCCTCGGTCGACCTTGCAAGGGACCGTGCCGTCGAGCTGGATCGCGCCCGCGCCGTGGCGGATGCCGCCAACCAGACGAAATCGGACTTCCTCGCGAATATGAGCCACGAGCTGCGGACGCCGCTCAACGCCATCATCGGCTATGCCCAGATTCTGCAAGAGGATGCCGCCGACGAGGGCAACGATCAGATTCTACCCGATCTCAGGAAGATCGAGGGCGCCGGCAAGCACCTCCTCGGCCTCATCAACGGCATCCTGGATCTGTCGAAGATCGAGGCCGGCCGGATGGAGATCGTGCTTGAGCCGGTGTGGATCCCGGACCTCGTCGCCGAGCTGGAAACGCTTGCGGCGCCGCTGGCTGCCGCCAATCACGACCGGCTGGAAGTCACGATCGCCGAGGATATCGGGTCGCTCGAGACCGACGTGACCAAGCTCAAGCAGTCCTTGCTCAATCTCCTGAGCAACGCCTGCAAGTTCACGAAGGACGGGCCCGTTCGGCTGGCGGTGCGGTGGCTGGCCGACGGCGGCGAGCCGGTGGTCGAGTTCGAGGTCGCCGACAGCGGCATCGGCATGACGCCGGAGCAGATGGGGCGCCTCTTCCAACCCTTCACCCAGGCCGACGCGTCGACCTCGCGGCAGTTCGGCGGCACCGGCCTGGGCCTCGCCATCACGCGGCGGCTCTGCCGCCTGCTGGGCGGCGACGTGACCGTGACCTCGACGCCCGGCGCCGGCAGCGTCTTCACCATCCGCCTGCCCGCGCCCGGACTGACCAAGGCTTCCTGATGCCGCGCATTCTCCTGGTCGAGGACAATCCCGACAATCGCGACATGCTCTCCCGCCGGCTCGTGCGGCGAGGCTTCGAGATGAGCTTCGCGGCGGACGGGGCCGAGGCGATCGACCGCGTGCGGGGCGAACGTCCCGATCTGGTGCTCATGGATCTGAGCCTGCCGGTGATCGACGGCTGGGAGGCGACGCGGCGGATCAAGGCCGACCCCGCGATCCGCCATATCCCGGTGGTTGCGCTGACCGCCCACGCCATGGCCGGCGACCGCGCCAGGGCGCTCGAGGCGGGCTGCGACGACTACGACACCAAGCCGGTCGACCTGGAACGGCTCCTGGCGAAGATGGCGGCGCTGCTGCCGGGGTAGGAAGCCCGGCGGGTGGTCACGCCACCGACTCGATCCGTCTGGCAATCCACTGGTTCAGGCTTACGCCTTCCGCCTGGGCGCGGAGGGCCGCCCGGCGATGGGTTTCCGGATCGACGCGCAGCGGGATCTTACCGCTATAGGGCCGATCCGGGGGCTCGCCGCGCTCTGCGCAGAAGGCAAGGTAGTCGTCGATGCTGGCCCGGAAGGCCTGCTCGACCTCGGTGAAGGTGTCGCCTTCGAAGGTGATTACGTCGCGCAGGCCGACGACGCGGCCCGTGAATGTCCCCTCGTCGGCCTCCACGGTGCCGGCATAACCCTTGTAGCTGAGCATCATTCCTACTCCTGGCCCGGCTTGACGCCGACCGCGATCAGGAAGTCCCGCACCGCCCGGACCGTGCCCCGCTTCGTCTCCGGACTCGGGTGAGGCCGGTGAAACACGGCGCGCATGCCGCCCAAGGCTACCCGGACGCGACTCCCGGCGCCCTCACTGATCTCGCTCCCGACGACACGCAACAGGGACTCGATGTCACGCCATCGCAAATCGACCGGCGTGGGCTCGGCAAAGATTGCCGCCAAAGTCTGCCGGTGATGCCGGTTCATGATCAGCTGATATCAAGATAAGATATCACCGCCGATTCAGCAAGTGCTCGTCTTTCGGAGGAGATCGGTCTCTTCGGCACGGCAATGCTGCCATCGCCCCTACCACCTGACCAGCGCCGCGCCCCAGGTGAGGCCGCCGCCCATCGCCTCTAGGAGCACCAGCTGATCGCGCTTCAGCCTTCCGTCCGCGGCGGCTTCGGCGATCGCCAGCGGCACCGAGGCGGCGGAGGTGTTGGCGTGCCGGTCGATGGTCATCACCACGCGCTCCGCCGGCAGCGCGAGCTTGCGGCAGACGCTGTCGATGATCCGCTTGTTGGCCTGGTGCGGGATCAGCCAGTCGACGTCGCGGCCGGTGAGGTTGTGGCCGCCGAGCGCCTCGTCCACCACTTCGGACAGGCGCTCGACCGCGTGGCGGAAGACCTCGCGGCCGTTCATCCGTAGGTGCCCGACTTTGGCGCCGCAGGACGGG
>DATGFU010000051.1:0-7553 GCA_035308865.1 Allostellaceae bacterium
GGCTCGTCTCCTTCATGCACTACGATCTCGGATATATCGACTTGGAACAGAAAACCCTACAACCCCTCGACAACCCGTTCGGCCCGAGGTTGTTACCTATGTCTTAGGTACGTTCTGTTACCTATGTGTCCGGTCCGGACACCTACGATTTTGGCGTCCCCAAGGGGATTCGAACCCCTGTTACCGCCGTGAAAGGGCGATGTCCTGGGCCTCTAGACGATGGGGACGTAGGCGAGGCGCTGCAGCCGGCGAGGGGATACAGGTGCCGCCCGTTCCTGGCAAGCGGTTCCGCTCGGGGGCAGCCAAGCGGCGGCGCCTAGGGCTTGAGGAGCCGCGCCACCGGGTTGTGGCGCAGCCGGTGGGCGTCCGGCATCGCGGTGCCGAGCAGGGGACGGAGATACTGGCGGAAGGCGTCGGTCACGTCGGTGCCGCTCGCCGCGATGAACGCGTCCGGCATGGTACGGGTCTTGGCCGCCACCTCGCCGAGCGGGACCAGGCGATAGTCGACCGCGTATTCGGCGACCCGCTCGATGGCGACCGAGCCGTCTGCGTCGCCGTGCATGGCGAGCTGGACCGCGCGCTCGCCGACCTCGCGGGCCTCGCGCTGGTCGACATCCGAGACGCAGCCGAGGAAGGAGCGCTGCAGGTAGCCGAACGTGTCGCCGCGCACCCGCTTCATGCCCAGCTTCTCGCGCACCTGGTCGCACAGCAGGTCGGCGAGCGCGCCGGTGCCCGAGAGCTGGAGGTTGCCATGCGCGTCCTGCTCCATCGACTTGGTCAGCTGGGTGACGATGGGCTCGCCGGACTCGCCGCGGATCCCCTCCGAGGCCGCGACGATGCAGCGGCCGTAGCGCTCTACAGTGCGCTTCACCTCGCCGAGGAAGTCGTCGACCCGGAAGACGCGTTCCGGCAGGCAGATGATGTGCGGTCCGTCATCCGGGTGCTTGCGGCCCATCGCCGAGGCGGCGGTCAGGAACCCGGCGTTCCGGCCCATGACGATCGCGATGTAGACGCCGGGCAGCGACCGGTTGTCCAGATTGGCGCCCATGAAGGCCTGGGCCACGAAACGCGCCGCCGAGGGGAATCCAGGCGTGTGGTCGTTGAGCACCAGGTCGTTGTCGATCGTCTTCGGGATGTGGATGCAGCGGATCGGATAGGCTTCCTTGCCCGCCTCCTCGGAGACGATACGCACCGTGTCCGAGGAATCGTTGCCGCCGATGTAGAAGAAATAGCGGATGCCGTGCGCCTTCAGGACCTTGAAGATGTCCTGGCAGTACTTGACGTCGGGCTTGTCGCGCGTCGAGCCCAGCGCCGAGCTCGGCGTCTCGGCGACCAGCTCCAGGTTTTCCGTCGTCTCTTGCGTCAGGTCGAGGAACGCCTCCTCGACGATGCCGCGCACGCCGTGCAGCGCGCCGTAGACACGCTCGACATGGGGGAACTTGCGCGCCTCCAGGATAACGCCGGCCAGCGACTGGTTGATGACCGCGGTCGGTCCGCCGCCTTGCGCCACCAGCACCTTGCCCTGAAGCATTCGAGACCTCCCATGTCGCGGCGGGCGAGGGATAGAGGGGCGTCAGCGCGCTGGCAAGCGCGACGGAGCCGGATGTCCAAAGTGCCACGTGGGAGAGGCGTCGCATGCCGGCTATTTGACTGTCCCGCCGTCGAGTCCTAATTGATGGAAATGGACGACACGCCCGTCTCTGCCCCCCTGAACCTGTCGCCGGCGCTCCTGGCGAGGGTCAAGGCTGCGGCGGACGAGGAGGAGCGCCCGGTCGAGGAGATGCTGGGCGACGCGCTCGATCAATATTTGATGCAGCGGCGTCTCAGGCGGCGCGGCCGCGTCGCGCGCCTCGTCGAGGCATTGGCCGACGCCGAACTGGAGGCCATCGCCGCAGCCGAAATGGATCCGCGACACGGACATCTCGATCGCGAGCTCGAATAGCGATCGTGGCCCTGCCCGCTCCGGAGCTCGGCCTTGTCGTTAGCTACGCCTATCTGTGGCATTCGGAGTACCAGCTGGGTCGCGAGGAAGGCGTCAAGGACCGCCCGTGCGCCATTGTGCTGATCAAGCGTGAGGTCGACGGCGATACCAGCGTGACGGTCGTTCCGATCACGCATGTGCCGCCGGCGTCTTCGGAAGACGCGGTCGAGCTCCCGGCCGCGACCAAACGACGGCTTGGCCTTGACGAAGCCCAGTCCTGGGTCGTGATCAGCGAAGTCAACGAATTCATCTGGCCTGGGCCGGATTTGCGGCCCGTGTCGCGTGGGAGAGGCCGCTTCGACTACGGATTCCTGCCGCCCCCGCACTCTATCGGCAGATACGTCAGCGGCTGACCGCCCGTGCCGCTGCCCGTCGGCTGAAGACCACTCGACGCATCGGCTAACCCTGCGCCGGGGCGCCGTCGTCGATCATCAGCTGGACGTCGTCGCGGCCCTGCCAGGTATCGGCGCGCAGATGGCCGGCGAGGTGGAGCGCGGCGCCGCCGGCCTGCAGCAGCGCCGGGCCGAGCGGCGTCTCCAGGGCGCGGAAGGCGATCGCCTTGAGCCTTCCGCCGCCACCGAGCGGTGTGACGAAGCAGCGGACATGGCCGTTGCCCACGACATCGGCCTTAGCGACCCGCACCAGTGGCAGGGCGAAGCGCGGCTCGGCATTGCCGGTGCCGAACGGGCCCAGGGCCGCGAGCGTGCGACAGAGATCGGTCGTGCAGGCGCCGCATTGCAGCACCCCGTCGAGCCCCAGCTCGGGAACGAGCCTGCGGCCAGTCATCTGGCCGCCGATGCGGGCTTCCAGAAAGGCGGCGAAGGCGGCCAGCCGGTCGCGGGCGACCGTGAAGCCTGCCGCCATGGGATGGCCACCGCCGGCCATCAGCAGCCCTGCCTGGCGGGCCGCGATGATGGCGGCGCCAAGATCGATGCCGGCGACCGAACGGCCCGATCCCCTGCCGATCCCACCGTCCCAGGAAACGACGCAGGCCGCCCGGTTGAAGCGCTCCTTCAACCGCCCGGCGACGATGCCGAGCACGCCTTGATGCCATGCCTCGTCGTGCGCCACGACGACGGCGCCGGCGCCGGCCGCCTCGACCTGGGCGATCGTCTGCTGCAGCACCTGGGCCTCGATCGCCCGGCGCTCGTCGTTGAGGCGCTCGAGCTCGGCGGCAAGGCGGCGGGCCTCCTCGGGATCGTCGGTCGCCAGCAGCCGCGCCCCGAGATCGCTGCGGCCGACCCGGCCGCCGGCATTGACCCGCGGTCCCAGCACATAGCCCAGATGATAGGCGTCGAGCCGCTCGCTCACGGAGGCGCCATCCGCCAGCGCCACCAGCCCGGCGCGGCGGCGCTGCGCCATGATCTTCAGCCCCTGCGCGACGAAGGCCCGGTTGAGGCCGGTCAGCGGCACTACATCGCAGACGGTGCCCAGCGCCACGAGATCGAGGAACTGCAGCAGGTCCGGGATCTCGCCGGCGTGGCCGCGCTCGCGCAGGGCCCGGGCGAGCGCGACCAGTGTCAGGAAGGTAACGCCGACCGCGCAGAGCGCGCCCATCCCGCTGTCGTCGTCGAGCCGGTTGGGATTGACGACAGCGACGGCCGGCGGCAGCGCAGGCTCGGCGGCATGGTGGTCGAGCACGATGACCTCGATGCCGGCCGCCGCCGCCTCGCCGAGGGCCTCGTGGGCGAGCGTGCCGCAATCGACCGTCACCACCAGCGACGCACCCTGTTCCTTGAGCCGCTTGAGAGCCGGCGCATTGGGGCCGTAGCCTTCGATGCGCCGGTCCGGGATGTAGATCAGGACGGGAACGCCCAGCGCCGCGAGGAAGCGGCGCAGCAGGGCGGAGGCGGTCGCGCCGTCGACGTCGTAGTCGCCGAACACCGCGACCGTCTCCCGGCGCGCGATCGCGTCGGCCAGGCGCGCCGCCGCACGGTCCATGTCCCGAAGGCTTCCGGGATTCGGCAGCCAGTCGCGCAGCGTCGGCGAGAGGTGGCGGTCGACGCCGTCGAGCGGCACGCCGCGCGCCGCCATGATGCGGCCGACGATCTCGGGGATCGCGAGGCGCTGCGCGATGGCGAGCCCGACGAGATCGGCGCCGCCGCGCTGCCGCCATCGCTTTCCGGTCAGCGAGCGCTCGACGCCGAGGCACGCGGGCTCCTCCGCCGGGGCGGCGAGCGCGCTCACGACGCGAGGTCGCGCCGGCCGGATTTCACCGTGAGATTGTGGAAGCCTTCGACAAGCCGGACGGTATGGCTCTTCGAGCGCATGACGATCGAATGCGTGACGGCCCCCGTCGCGGTCCGGCGCACGCCGTTCAGCATCGAGCCGTTGGTAACGCCGGTCGCGGCGAACATGACGTCGCCCGCGACGAGGTCTCCGAGATCGTATTTCCGGTTGAGGTCGCGGAGGCCCCAGCGCTCGCCGCGCGTCCGCTCATCGGCGTTGCGGAAGAGAAGCCGCCCCTGCATCTGGCCGCCGATGCAGCGCAGCGCCGCGGCCGCCAGCACGCCTTCGGGCGCGCCGCCGGATCCCAGATACATGTCGACGCCGGATTCCGGCCGGCTCGTCGCGATCACGCCGGAGACGTCGCCGTCGGAGATCAGCATGATCCGGGCGCCCGCCTCGCGCACCGTGCGGATCAGCTCGCCGTGGCGCGGCCGGTCGAGGACGCAGACGACGAGATCCGCCACCGCCATGCGCTTGGCATCGGCGAGGTTGCGCAGGTTCTCGGCGGGGCTCGCATCGAGATCGACCACATGCTCGGGCAGGCCGCCGCCGACCGCGATCTTTTCCATGTAGACGTCGGGCGCGTTGAGGAAGACGCCTTCGTCGGCCATGGCGATCACCGCCAGCGCGTTCATCCCGCCCTTGGCGGTGATCGTGGCGCCCTCCAGCGGATCGAGCGCGATATCGATCTTGGGACCATCGCCGGTACCGACCCGTTCGCCGACATAGAGCATCGGCGCGTCGTCGTGCTCGCCCTCGCCGATCACCACCCGCCCGTCGATCTGCAGCCCGTTGAGGGCCGTGCGCATAGCCTCGCAGGCCGCCTGGTCGGCCGCCTTCTCGTCGCCGCGGCCCATCAGGCGGGAGGCGGCCAGCGCCGCCGCCTCGGTCACCCGCACCGCCTCCAGCGCCAAGTTGCGGTCCATCCTCGAATCGGACATGGCTCGCTCCTGCTTACGGCTCGATGCGGATCATACGCGGCTTTTCAACCACCGTGCCAAGCTGGCCGATCTGGGCGAGCGCGCGCGCCAGCGGCGCTTCCTGGCTGGGATGGGTGGTCAGCACGACCGGCACCGGCCGTCCCGGCTGGTGCCGCCGCTGGATCAGCGCCTCGACCGAGACCTGCTCATTGCGCAATTCGGAGGCAATGTCGGCGATCACGCCCGGCTGATCCATGACCATGATGCGTACGTAGTAAGGCCCGTCATGCTCGCCGATCATGGCGACGGCAAGCCCCGGTTCCGGCGCCGTGACGAAGCTCGGCAGGGTGCGGCCGCGGGCGATGTCGATCAGGTCGGCCACGACCGCCGAGGCGGTCGCGCCGGCGCCGGCGCCCGGGCCTTGCAGCACGATCCGCCCGACCGGATCGCCTTCGATCACCACCGCGTTCTCCACGCCGTCGACACGCGCCAGCGGCTCGCTTTCGGGCACCATGGTCGGGTGGACCCGCTGCTCGATGCCGTGGGCGGTCCGCGCCGCGGTGCCGAGCAGCTTGATGCGGTAGCCGAGCTCGTCCGCATATTCGATGTCGAGCGGTGAGATGTGGCGGATGCCTTCCAGATAGACCGCGTCGATATCGACCGGGACGTCGAAGGCCACGGCGGTCAGGATGGCGAGCTTGTGGGCGGTATCGAACCCGTCGATGTCGAGGGTCGGATCGGCCTCGGCGTAGCCCAGCGACTGCGCTTCGGCCAGGACCTCGGCGAAGGGGCGGCCGGTCTCGCGCATCTGGCTCAGCACGTAGTTGCATGTGCCGTTGAGGATGCCGAAGACGCGGCTGAAGCGGTTGGCGGCGAGGCCTTCGCGCAGCGTCTTGATCACCGGGATGCCGCCGCAGACGGCCGCCTCGAAGGCGAGCGCCGTCCCGCGGTCGAGCGCCAGCCGCCCGAGCGCCGCGCCGTGGCGGGCGAGCAGCGCCTTGTTGGCGGTGACGACCGGCCTGCCGGCGCCGAGCGCCGCCTCGACCAGGGCGCCGGCGACACCCTCCTCGCCGCCGATCAGCTCGACCGCGACATCGATCTCCGGATCCTGCGCCAGCGCCACCGGATCGTCGTGCCAGCGGCAGGGCGACAGGTCGCAGCCGCGGTCGCGATGGCGATCCCGCGCGGTGATCGCGACCAACTCCAGCCGGCGACCAGCACGGCGGGCGATGGCGTCCCCGTTGCCCTGGAGCAGCCTGGCGACACCGCCGCCGACCGTGCCCAGCCCGGCCAGCCCGATCCGCAGCGGCCTCGCGCAACCCGAATCAGTGCGGCCCGGATCAGTACTCGACATAGATGTCGGCGCGGTCCGGCGGCGGGCCGGAGCCACGCATGCGGTCGGCCTCCGCGACGATCTCGGCCGCCGGCATTCCGGCCGTCACCAATGCCTGCTTGACCGCGTTCGCCCGATCGAGCGCCGCCTGGTAGGCCGCGAGCTGGCTGCCGCTCGGATCGCTGCCGCTATCGGCGGGCGGTGCATAGGCGACGATCCGGACGATGCCGCCATACTGCTTGTGGAGGCCCGGCACCTTGCCCAGCGTCTCCCCCGCATTCGCCGGCACGTCCTTGGAGCCGGCGGTGAAATCGACCTCGCCGACCGCGGCCGACCGGGTCAGCCTGCCGATCGGGCCGGCGGCCGCCGTAGGCGCGGCGTTCGGGGCAGGCACGACCGACGGCGAGGCGGGAATCGACGAATTCCGCACCGGGGCCTGCGGCGGCACCGGCACGCCCGCGACCTGGGTCGGGCCGGGCGGCGGCTCGGGATGGCCCGGAGGCGCGCCTTGAAAAGGCTGCTCGGGCTGGGGCGGGGGCAACGGCGGCAGCGTCGGCGCCGGCGGCGCGGGGGCGGCATTCTGCGGTTGCGGCGTGCCGCGGGGCTCAGGCGTGGCGAGACCCGCCTCCCGGGTCGCGGCGACCGGCTCCTTGGGAGGCGCGGGCGCGGCCGTCGGCGACTGCGGGTTCATCGTCGGCTGGGTCGGCTGGCCGGGTGGGTGCGGCGAGGTGGCGTTCGGCGTCGGATCGGGCGTCGGGTTCGGGGCCGCGTTCGCACCGCCGGCAAAGGGCAGCGATTCCTCGGGCACCGGCGTCTGCGACTGAACGGTCGCGCCGGCGTTGCCGCCGCGGATCTGCTGGTCGGTGTAGCGCGCGTTGTCGCGGTCGGCGATCAGGCCCTGGGCGAGCTGCGCCTTCTGGTCCTCGGTGAGGCCGCGGCTCGGCTCGTTCGGCACCGACCCGAGGTCGGGGTACGGTTCCTTGGAGCCGGCTTCGAGATTGGCGGCATTCGCAGCGTCCGGCGCGGTATCGTTCTTCGATGTGCCGGTGACGTCGCGGTACCAGGTGACCGGGTTCATCGCATCCAGCAC
>DATGFU010000052.1:0-3402 GCA_035308865.1 Allostellaceae bacterium
ATAGAGCGCCTCGATCGGGGCGCCGAAGCTCGGCGCCCGCATGTCGAACAGCAGCATGGAACTGCTCATCGCACGCCGCCTTTCACTTGCCTCCCCGAGCTCCAGACCCTAGCGGCGGCCTCTGCGCGGCGTCGAACGAGAAAACCTCATCGGCGGCTGATCCCTCCGGGCGGCTCATTTCGCAATGAGGTTTTTTCGGTCGACGCTTCGCCACCGCGGCAAGTATTTTGAAGCCGATCGTCGGCGGAGCAGAAAATGAGCGAAACCTCTTCGGTCGACAGGTTCCACTATCCGGCCCCCGATGTGCTGGAACGGCCCTTCGACTTCTATGCGGCGATGCGGGAAGAAGCGCCCGTCTACCGCGTGCCGGGGACCGATGTCTTCATCGTCAGCCGCTACGATGATCTTGTCTACGCAAGCCAGCATCCCGAGATCTTCTCGAGCAAGCGCGTCTGGATGGTGAGCGACGACCCCGAGGTGGCGCGGATCCGCGCGGCGGGCTTCCCCGATTCGAACAGCCTCACCGCGACCGATCCGCCCGGTCACCAGAAGTTCCGCACGCTCGCCGTCAAGGTCTTCTCGCCGCGCCGCTTCGCGCAGCTCGAGCCTGCCGTGCGCAGCCTCGCCAACCGGCTGATCGACGGCTTCGTCGCCGATGGCGAGGCCGATCTCCAGCGCCAATATGCGACGCCGCTGCCGTTGACCGTGATCGCCGACCTGCTCGGCCTCGATCACGCGGATGTCCGCGACCTCAAGCGCTGGTCGGACGACTATTCCGAGGCGATGGCCTCGCATTCGCGGCCGATGCCGCGTCACCGCGTCCTGGAATGCGCCCAGAGCCTGACCGATTTGCAGCTGTATTTCTCGCGCAAGATCGAGGAGCGCCGGGCCAATCCGGGCGACGACACGATCAGCGACCTTGTCCGCGCCAACGACGTCGCTCCCGAGCCGGCGAGCCATATCGAGCTCGTCGACATGATCCGCATCTTCCTCATCGGCGGCAACGAGACCACGGCGCTCGCGATCGGCACGCTGATGCACCGGCTGCTCGAGAAGCCGGAACGCTGGGAGAGGCTCAAGCAGGATCCGGGGCTCGCCGCCAAGGCGGTCGAGGAGGGGCTGCGCCATGACTCGCCCACCCAATGGACCGGCCGGACAACGGCGGTCGATACGACCCTCGGCGGCACGCATATCCCGGCGGGCTCGCGGATCTACCTCATGTGGGGCTCCGGCAACCGCGACGGTGCCCATTTCAGCGACCGTCCCGAGCAGTTCGACGTCGAGCGCGGCAGCGCGCAGAGCCACCTCGCCTTCGGCTTCGGGCCCCATTTCTGCGCCGGCGCGCCGCTCGCGCGCATGGAGATGCGGATCACGCTGGAGCTCTTCCTGGCGCGGCTGAAGAACCTCCGCCTCTCGGCGAAGAACGAGTTCCGCTATCACGCCCACCCGATCCTGCGCGGCATCGAGCACCTGCACGTCGAATTCGACCCGGCCTGAGGCGACGGGCATGAAGCCGCCCATCAGGGTCGGGCTCTTGGGCGCCAATCCCGAGAAGGGGTGGGGCACTTCGGTCCATGTCCCGGCCATCGCGTTCCTGCCGGAGTTCACGCTCGAGGCTGTCGGAACGACGCGGCAGGAGAGCGCCGATGCAAGCGCCGCGCGGTTCCGGGCGCGGCTTGCCTTCGGCGATGCGCAGGCGCTTGTCGCGCATCCCGATATCGACCTCGTGGCGATCACCGTGAAGGCGCCGGACCATCATCGCCTGGCGATGATGGCGCTGGAGGCGGGCAAGCACGTCTATTGCGAATGGCCGCTCGCGGCCAATTCGCGCCAAGCCGCCGAGATGCGCGACACGGCGGCTTCCCGCGGGGTGAAAGCCCTCGTCGGGCTGCAGGCGCGGGCGGCGCCGGCGATGATGCGGGCCCGCGACCTCGTGGCCGAAGGTTATGTCGGCCGCGTCGTCGCCGTACGCATGGCCTGCGCCTTGCCGGGCGGCGGCCGGCGGCGCAGCGTCGAAGGCCTCTACGTCATCGAGAGAAAGCACGGCGCCACCACGCTCGCGATCCAGGGCGGGCATGCGATCGACGGGCTGCGCTCGGTCGTCGGCGATCTCGCCGAGGTGGCGGCGGTCGTGTCGAACCAGTTTCCCGAGATCGAGGTCATCGAGACCGGCGAGAGCCGGGTGAAGGACGCCCCGGACCAGATCCTCGTCTCCGGCCGCCTCGCGTCCGGCGGCGTGGTGTCGATCGCCATTACCGGCGGCGTCGTCGCCGGCTATGGCATCGATCTCCGGATCTTCGGCACGGAGGGCACGCTGGCCGTGTCCTCACCGGGCGTCCTCAACTTTCAGATGGGCGAGCTTGCGCTCTCGGGTGCCCGCCTGCCGGAGCGCACCCTCGCGCCGCTCGACATTCCGGAAGGCTACGACCCCGCGATCGTGCCGGCGGATTTCGAGGGCCGCCCGCCCTATCCCGGCGTGGTGCTGCCGCGCGCCACCGTGGTCAACGTCGCCAATCTCTACCGCCGCCTCGGCCGGGCGATCCTGGAGGGGGTGCCGCTCGATCCCGATTTCGCGGCTGGCGCGCGGCTGCACGCGCTGCTCGATGCGATCGAGCGTGCCTCGGAAACGGGGACCGCGCAGCGCATCGCGTGACCGCCGGCGGCTCAGGCCGTCGGTACGGCCTCGGCCGCTGCGACGAAGGACGCCCACCGGCACAGGAACGCCACCAGCAGGTTGACCGGCGTGCCGACGGCGAGCGCGTATTGCAGGCTGGCCGCGCCGAATTCCGGCTTCAGATAATCGCTGAGCGCGCCCACCAACGGTGCCGACAGGCCGGCACCCATCACCGCGGCGAAGAGCAGCAGCACGGCTGCGCCCATCGCCCTTGTCTCGGGCGGCACATTGGACTGCGCGACCGACCAGTAGATCGGGATGAAGAAGGCCTGGACGCCGTAGGACAGCGCCATCGCGACCACGCAGGGCTCGATCCGCGGCGAGAAGAGCGCGGCCAGCATCAGCACGGCGCCGGCGACCTGCAGGGTCGCGGCGATCCGCAGCGGGCGCGTCATGCCGTGACCGGCGAGATTGCTGATGATGCGCCCGCCGACGATTGAGGCCAGCCCGCCGCACAGCCCGATCCCGATGCCGAGCCAGATCCCGGCATGCCCGGCATCGGCATAGAACTTTCGGATCACCAGCGAGGGCCCCCAGTTCAGCACGGCGTGAAAGCAGAAATTGGAGATCCCCGCGGCCACCATCACGCGCCTGTAGAGGCGGCTCCGCCACAGCATTCCCAGGCTGACGAGCAGCGGCTTGGCCGATGGCGCGGCCGCTTCCTCCCCGGACGCCGGATCCATGGCGCCGCGGAGCGGCTCGCGAACCGTGGCGAGCAGAAGGAGGGC
>DATGFU010000053.1:0-1559 GCA_035308865.1 Allostellaceae bacterium
ACCACGGCATGGCGATGACGATCTCATCGATCCGGGTCTTCCGGGCGAAGGCCGGAAGCTCGTCCGTGGTGCCGAGAACGGGGTGGCCGGCGACAGATGAAGGAACCCTGGTCCCGGCCCTGTCGTCGAACACGCCGAGAACGCGGGTCCAGGGCTGCCGCTGCCGCTCCAGAGAGCGCAGGAGTTCGGCGCCATGGGGGCCGGCGCCCACGACCACGACCGCGCGCTCGATCCACCCGGCCTCGACCAGCGTCTTTATCCGCCGGCAGACCGCAATGCGGCTGAGGCCGACCACGCCGCCATAGACCGCGACGAAGGCAACTGCCCAGAGAAGTGCGAAGCCGAACGCTCCGAACGCCGTCCAGGCGACAAGCGTAGCCACGATCAGCAGCAGCGGGGCCGCCTTGGCGAGCCGCCGGAGCTGGTCGCCGCCGCGGAACATGAAGGGCGCGTCGTAGAGCCGCATATGCGAGGCGGTCGCCGCCACCAGCGGGATCAGCACAAGCCAGAAAGGCACGATCGAGCCGGCCGGCACCGTCACGACCGGTCCCATCAGCGTGAAGGCGGCCATCGCACTCGGCAGGATGGCCAGCATGTCGCAACAGATGAACACGCCGGTGACGAATTCGGTGGGGAAGGACGTGCGGGCCGGACCTTGCGGCGCGGCATCGCCCGGGCGGGCGGGCGGGGAGGCGGCCTTGGCTTGCCCGCACTGGGCCTCCGCCGGTACGAATTCGCGAAGCAGACTCATCGGCTCGGTCTCCGGTCTCTCAGCCTTTGCGTAGGCCTCCGGCAATGCGGAGAGGTGCTGCTTGCTCCCGCCGCGCCTCAACGTCCGCGCGGTCCCGACGAACTCGCTATCTACCGACACCGAATCCCGTCGTTTTCATAACAGGTTAAATGGCAAAGCAATGTAATCCCGCACTCTGGGTCACGTTTTCCCGAGACCGTAACGGAACTCACGACTGATGCGAGTGGTAAAAATGGGACATTATTGTGAGATCGTGATGAAGTCGTGGAGTAATCTGAGATTAGAGCAAACTGACAAGCACGAATGGTCAACACCTTAGGAGGATTACTGCATATTATTTCACACATGCTTGGTCGGATTTTGTGCACTTTGTCGCGGCTCAGGTGTGGGCCGGGACAAGCTGGAGAAGATCGAGACGGTTGAAGCGGAATTGGAACCCTGGGAGTACGTGTGTATTCATGCGATGGGCACGCGCCACCGGCGGCCGCGGGCGGGCTTTCGTCGTGGGACCAGCGCGGTGCAGCGAGTGTCGTCAGGGTTTAGGGATCAGATTGCGGCGGCACCAGGTCGTCCGTCCGGTCGGTCCCCAGTCGGCGGGCGCATCATGATCCCAAGGTCGGGCGTTCAAGTCCCCCTCCCGCTGCCAACGAAGCTACGGCCGGACCGGGCCAGTCGGTGCGTTCGACCGGCCGCTGCCGACAGTGCAAAGCACAAGGACTCCGTTGAGGTTGCCGCAAAGGGCGGCGGTGACGCTACGGTCAGCCGGCGAGCGGCGGACCTTGGGGACGAGCGACCCTCGACCTGAGCC
>DATGFU010000054.1:0-3957 GCA_035308865.1 Allostellaceae bacterium
GGGGAACGACTTCGCCAGCTCGCGCATGGCGCGCCGGTTCAGGGCCGTGACGGGCGGCGGATCGAGCGCGCGGCAGGTCTCGAACACGGTCGGCTGGTCGAGCGCCCAGCGCCGCGGCGTCGTCAGCTCGGCGAAGAAGCGGCGCCCGAGATTGAAGCTGAGCGAGCGCCATTCGTGGCGCAGCGCCGGCAGGTACGTGCCGAACAGGCGGAAGCTGTCCGGCACGATCTCGGCCACGGTCGTGACTCCGTTGGCGATGTTGTAGCCGCCGTCGAGCCGCCGCCGGTAGGCGAACCGGCCGTAGAATCCCGAGGCCGCGGGACCGCCCTCCAGCGGCGCCGTCCGCAGCACCGAGCCCCGCACCTTGAGCTGCGGCAGGTCGATGCCGTTATTGCCGCAGAAGAGGCGGGACCAGGCGCCGCCGGCCAGCACCACGGACTCGCACGCGATCGCGCCGCGCTCGGTGACCGCGAGCGACACCCGGCCGGCGCTGGTCTCCACGCCCCGGACGGCGCAATCCGGCACGATCACCGCCCCCAGCCGGCGGGCCGCAGCGGCGATCGCCGGCACCGCCTTCTGCGGCTCGGCCCGCCCGTCGCTCTCGGTATAGAGCGCGCCCAGGAACCGCTCGGCCGCGCCGGGCGCCAGGCGCTCCAGCTCCGGCCCGGCGATGATCCGGGTATCGAGCCCGTGGGTCTTCGCGTGCTCGACCCAGGCCGCGTGGTGCGCCAACTCGGCCTCGGTGCGGGCGAGATAGAGGATGCCGCAGATGCGGAAGCCGGTATCGGCGTCGAGCACCTTGCCGAACCCGTGCCAGAGCTCGAAGCTCTTGATGATCAGTGGCAGCTCCCGCGGATCGCGGCCCTGTTTGCGCACCCAGCCCCAGTTGCGGCTCGACTGCTCGCCGGCCAACCTGCCCTTCTCGCAGACGACCACCGGGATGCCGCGGGCGGCGAGGAAATAGGCGGTCGAGACGCCGATGATCCCGCCGCCGATGACGACAATTTTGGTCTTGGATGGAATGGCGGAATCGAGTTCGACCGGGTCGGTCGCAGGTGCGGCGATCAGCATGCGGCGAGTCTAGTGGCGACGGGGCCGCGGCGGAAGCGGTACTGGACGTGCGTTCATCACCGCACTAGCCTGCGCCGCCCCGTCCTTCAGGATCGTTCCATGCCCCGGCCCTCCGGTCGCGCCGCCGACCAGCTTCGCCCCGTCTCGCTGCTTCCCGGCTTCGCCAAATATGCCGAGGGCTCTTGCCTGGTGAAGTTCGGCGAGACGCATGTGCTGTGCACCGCCTCGCTCGCCGAGAAGGTGCCGCCCTTCCTGCGCGGCGGCGGCTCGGGCTGGGTCACGGCGGAGTACGGCATGCTGCCGCGCTCGACCCATACCCGCACCGATCGCGAGGCGGCGCGCGGCAAGCAGTCGGGCCGGACGCAGGAGATCCAGCGGCTGATCGGCCGCTCGCTGCGCGCGGTCACCGATCTCAAGGCGATGGGCGAGCGGCAGATCACGATCGACTGCGACGTGCTGCAGGCCGATGGCGGCACGCGCACCGCCGCGATCACCGGCAGCTACGTGGCACTGCATCTGGCGTTGCGGAAGCTGGTCGACGCCAGGGCGATCGCCACGCTGCCGCTGCGCGATTCCGTCGCCGCCGTGTCCTGCGGCATCGCCGCCGGCAAGCCGGTGCTCGACCTCGACTACGCCGAGGACTCCTCGGCCGACGCGGACGCCAATTTCGTGCTGACCGCCGCCGGCAAGATCGTCGAGATCCAGGCGACCGCCGAGGCCGAGCCCTTCGCCGAGGCGCAGTTTGCCGAGCTGCTGGCGCTCGCCCGCAAGGGGATCGGCGAGCTGACGCGGCTGCAGCGTCAGGCCGTGACGGGGCTGGGGTGAGCCCGCGTCGCCGCTTCGATGGGCCGGCGCTGATCGTCGCGACGCACAACCAGGGCAAGCTGCGCGAGATCGTCGAGCTGCTGCAGCCTTTCGGGATCGCCGTCAGTTCCGCCGCCGAGCACGGGCTGCCGGAGCCGGAGGAGACGGGCACGACCTTCATCGCGAATGCCGAGCTGAAGGCGCTGGCGGCGGCACGCGGGGCCGGCATGCCCGCACTCGCCGACGATTCCGGCCTCGCGGTCGCGGCACTCGACGGTGCCCCCGGCATCCATTCGGCGCGCTGGGCCGGGCCGGCGAAAGATTTCGCGCACGCCATGGAGGAAGTCCGGCGCAAGCTGGAGGCAACGGGCGGCCGCGACCGCCGCGCCGCCTTCATATGTGCGCTTACGCTCGCCTGGCCGGACGGGCATGTCGAGAGCTTCCTCGGCCGGATCGACGGGACGCTCGTCTTCCCGCCGCGCGGCGACAAGGGGTTCGGCTACGATCCGATCTTCGTTCCCGACGGGCACGACGTCACGTTCGGGGAGCTCGATCCCGAGGTGAAGCACCGGATCAGCCACCGCGCCCGCGCCTTCGCCCAGCTCGTGGGAGCATGCTTCGCGGCATGAACGCGGCTTATCCCCGATACCCCCACCCCGACCCTCCCCCGCAAGCGGGAGAGGGAGGATCGGAGCCCTCCCGAGCTTGCGGGGGAGGGTCGGGTGGGGGTGCCTCCAGTGAACACGCCGGCTTCGGCATCTATGTGCACTGGCCGTTCTGCCGGAAGAAGTGCCCGTATTGCGACTTCAACTCCCATGTCCGCGACGCGATCGACGAGGCGTGCTGGCGGGCGGGGCTGCTGGCGGAGCTGGACCACTGGGCCGGGCTCGCCGGCGCGCGGACGGTCACCTCGGTGTTCTTCGGCGGCGGCACGCCGTCGCTGATGGATCCGGCGACCGCCGGCGCGATCATCGACCGGATCGCCCGGCATTTCCGCCTCGACGAAGCAGTCGAGATCACGCTCGAAGCCAACCCGACCTCAGTCGAGGCGGACCGGTTCCTCGGCTTCCGCGCGGCGGGGATCAACCGCGCCTCGCTGGGCATCCAGTCGCTCGACGACCGCGCGCTCAGATTCCTCGGCCGGGCGCATTCGGCCGACGAGGCGAAGGCGGCGATCGCCACCGCCGCCGCGAGCTTCGACCGGTTCAGCTTCGACCTGATCTATGCCCGCCCCGGCCAGGACGTGAGCGCCTGGGCGGCCGAGCTGGACGCGGCGCTCGCGCTCGCCGGCGGCCATCTCTCGGTCTACCAGCTGACCATCGAGCCCGGCACCGCCTTCCATACGAAATACCAGCGCGGCGAGCTGGCGATCCCCGACGACGACACGGCGGGCGCGCTCTACGAGCTGACGCAGGAGCGGCTCGGGGCGGCCGGGCGGCCGGCCTACGAGATCTCGAACCACGCAAGACCCGGCGAGGAATGCCGGCACAACCTGACCTACTGGCGCTATGGCGACTATCTGGGCGTCGGCCCGGGCGCCCACGGCCGGCTGACCCTCGACGGCATCCGGCACGCGACGCGCCAGAAGCGCGCGCCCGAGCCCTGGCTCGCGGCGGTCGAGGCGGCAGGGCACGGCACCGAGGAGATGCTGCCGCTCGACCCGTCCATGCTCACCGACGAGATGGTCATGATGGGCCTCCGCCTCGCCGAAGGCATCCCGCGCGCGCGGTTCCGGCACCTGCTGGGGCGAGAGCCCGAAGCGATGCTCGACCGGCGGGGCCTCACCGACATGATCGAAGGCGGGTTCGTAACGCTGGACGGCGAAGCGCTCCGCGCAACGGCGGCCGGGCGGCAGCGGCTCAACGCGGTGCTGGGGCGGCTGATGGCGTAGTTACGCGGCGGCGACGACACGCACCCGCCCTTGCCGTCGGGCGCGTGGCACCCGCTTCACGACGATCTCGACGTCGCGGCCGAGACGCGTGAGAAAATGCATCAGCCGTTCGGTGGAGAAGCCGGTCAGCTGGCCCCGCAGTAGCCGCGACACCTTGGGCTGATCGATCTCCAGGAGCTTGGCCGCGGTCG
>DATGFU010000055.1:0-6113 GCA_035308865.1 Allostellaceae bacterium
CGTATCGAGATCTGGTTCCAGGACGAGACTCGTGTCGGCCAAGTGGGGCGGACCGGCCGGCTCTGGTTCGAGCGTGGCATCCGGCCCCGCGGGCCGCGGGACATGCGTCACGAGGCGGCCTGGATCTTCGGGGCCATCTGCCCGGCCCGCGATACCGGCGTCGCCCTCGTGCTGCCGGTCGCCACCACCGAGGCCATGCAGCTCCTCTTGGACGAGCTGAGCCAGGCAGTTGCGCCTGGCTCTCATGCCATCCTCGTCCTCGACAAGGCCGGATGGCACACCGCCAAGCGGCTCAAATGGCCCGAAAACCTGTCCCCGATTCACCTGCCGCCCTACAGCCCCGAGCTCAACAGCATCGAGCGGACCTGGCTCTACCTCAAGGAGCGCTACCTCACGCACAGCGTCTTCCCGGATGCCGAGGCGATCATCGATGCCTGCTGCGACGCCTGGAACAAGCTCCTCGCCGAGACCGGCCGCATCCAATCCATCGCCGCTTCATATTGGGCCGAAAAGGTCAATCCTTAGGGGAAGCGGTATAACATATGGATCGAGCTGTTGCTTCGACACCAGAGTTTCCACGAGGCCCGCTGTTCGAGGTCGAAATACGCATCTGCTGGTGCGCCTTCACGAGACGACGGTCTCGATAGACGAGCCCATCGCGCCCTGCATCCGATCGAGCGCCGCGTAATGCTCCACTTCGCTCGGTTCTATGCCCCACTCCCGGACTCGACGAGGTTCCGCAGTGCTTCAATGGCGAAGTGATCGGGGCGCGGACGTCCTCCTTGCCGAGAAGCACTGACTCTCGCTTTAATTGACAACCGCTCGTGTACTAAAAGCCTCCGCGTCTCGGCGGCCATCCTTCTGCTCCGAGCCGGTTGATCGCGAACCGCACGGCATATCCGAGGGTGACAACTCGGCAGGCCGCCCGACATCTCCCGGCTGCTCAAGGGCCAGTTCCGCGACGTGTCGGTCGAGCGGATCATGCGGATGCTGACCCGGCTCGGCTGCGAGGTCGACATCGTCGTGACACCACGGGACGGCCGGGTGCCGACGACGCCGATTCACTACCACCCGGCCGTGGCGGCATCCTGATCGGGCTGGTGCCGGGTTCCCCCCGTCATCCGTGCCCCGGCTTGGCGACGAACCGGCCCTCGGAGACGATCTCCGTCAGCGGCTTGCGGTCGTTCGGCTGCTCGCGTGCCTGGAGCTTCTCGGGCAGCACCGACCGGTGGCCGATGCGCCCGATGGCCGCCGCTGCTTCGACCCGATGGGTGTCGGGCACGCCCAAATCGGCCGCTGCCTTGGCGAAGTCGACCCCCGTCATGCCGTGCGCGTGCCAGCCCGAGCGGTGCGCCTGCAGGGCCAGGTAGGCCCAGGCGGCCCCGGCATCGAAGGAGTGGCTGTGGGAGGGCACGCTCTTGTCGGGGCCCGGCGCAATTTCGGAGACGACGATGACGAGCGCGGCTGCGCGGTGGGCCCAGCCCCGGTTGAACTCGATCAGGACGCCAAGCAGCCGATCGAAGGCGGGCGTGCCGCGCCGCCCATAGATGAAGTGCCAGGGCTGCGCATTGAATGCGGACGGCGCCCAGCGTGCCGCCTCGAAGAGCGTGAGCAGCTCGTGCTCGTCGATCGTGTCGTCGGCGAAGGCGCGCGGCGACCAGCGCTCGAGGAACATGGGGTGGATGGGAAACGCGCTGGTCCGACTGTTGGGGGATGTCATGGTTGGAATCTCTCCCTCATATGCTTGCGCCGCGGCGAGACCGAGCGCCGCGCGAGCGTCAGGACTCGGTCGGTGTCGCCGCCAGCGCCGGCTGCCGGTCGAGGCCGAGAAAGAGCCGGACCAGTCCGCCGGCGACCAGGATGATCACGGAGACGATCGGGATGATCCAGGCCTCGTACCAGGCGGCGTTCGCGTCGGGAAGCCGGGGCCAGGCGATATCGACAGTCTCGAACGCGATCCACGCCAGCGCCGCGAAGGTCACGACGCCGCCGAAGGCGCCGAGCGACACCGGGCCCGGCTGCCACCGGCCGCGCAGCCGTGCGATGCAGGCGCCGAGCACGGGAAACGCGAAGGCCAGGTAGAAGCCTGCCGCCGTGAACGACACGAGCCATTGGTAGAGGTGGGTGGCACTCAGCAGGCAGAGCGTTGCGGCGAGCGCGGCGGTGACGAGGATCGCGTTGGCGGGAACCCGGCCGCGCCCGGAAAGTCGGTTGAGAAACCGCGCTGCCGGCAGCTCGCGCTCGCGCGCGAAGGCCCAGATGATCCGCGAGGCGGAAGCCTGGATGCTGGTCAGGCTGGCGAAGAACGCGACGACGAATGTCACCAGCACGAGCTCGACGGCGGCCGGCGGCAGATAGCTCGACAGCGTGTCCAGCACGGGATCGGCGGATTTTCCGGCCAGCACCGCCGGCATGTCGGGGATGGCGAGGACGAGCCCGAGACTCGCCAGCATGACAAGCGACGCCACCGAGACGAGCGAGGCGACCATGGCCTTCGGCACGGCGCGCGCCGGCTCCTTGACCTCCTCGGCGATCGCACCCGCCGCCTCGAAGCCGAGAAACGACCAGCCGGCATAGGCGACCGCCAGCGCAAGCGGCGTGTTGAAGAATCCACTTTGCGTCGGCGGAACCTGGCTCAGCAGGACCCCCAGCCCGTTGGGATGGTGGAACACGAGGAGATAGAAGCCGATTCCGACAGAGCCGATGATCTCCGCCAGAATGCACAAGCCGACCGTCACCTTGATCACGGTCCGCCCGATCGTGTTGCCGGCCGACGCGGCGGCCAGCATGACGAGCGCCAGCGCCACGTCGGCGGTTGGGGCGCCGGCGGAAAGGCCCAGGAGCTGCGCCAGAAAATGGCCGCCGCCATAGGCGACCGCGGCCATGGCGACGGTCAGCGCGCTGATATAGACCCAGCCGGCGTACCAACCGTAACGGCGCCCGAGCAGGTTGCGGGACCATTGGTAGATGCTGCCTTCGATCGGCCAGCGCGAGCCGAGCTGCCCGAGCGCCAATGCCACCAGAAGCTGTCCCGCAGTGGTGATCGGCGCGCCCCACCAGAACACGCCGCCGGTCGTCGTGAGGCCGATCGCGAAGACGCCGTAGAGGGCGACGATCGGCGAGATGAACGCGAAGGCGAAGGAGATGGTCGCGCCGAGACCAAAATCCCGGAGCAGATGGTGCTGCTCCCCATCCTGCGTCTGTGCCCGCATCTCCGATTCCCGACCCGTGGCGCGCTTCAGAAGGCCGCCAAATTCTCCTTGAGCGTCTTCCCGGAATATTCCGTGCGCACCAACCCCCGGCGTTGCAATGCCGGGACCAACCCGTCGGTCATCTCGATGATCGTCCGCCGGTTGGTCGACTGGTTGGGCGAGGTGATGAGGAACCCGTCGCCGCCGACGGCTTCCATGGCCGCGCCCATCTGATCCGCCACCTGCTCGGGCGTGCCGACCAGCTCGACCGACTGCACGATGCCGCCGGAAGCCTCGACGACGAGGTCACGCAGGATCTTCTTGCTGCCCCACTGCTGGAACATGTCGAGTGAGGTTTGCTCGCCGTTCGTGACGAGCCGTTCGGGCAGGGGCTCGTCGAGCGGGTATTTCTTGAAGTCGATATCGGTGAGCGCCGAGATCAGCACGAGGCATTGCTCGATGAATTGCGGGCTGCCCGTGCCCCGCCGGTGCTTGGCCCAGGCCTCCTCCTCGGTCTCGGCGAGCACCGGCGCGATGAGGAACATGACCTTGATGTCGTCGGGATTACGCCCCTGCGCGGCCGCGCGGACGCGGATGTCGTCGCGGAACGACTTCATCCCGGGGATGCCGGCGCCGATCGCCACCACCACGTTGGCATGTTTCGCCGCAAAGTCGCGGCCCTTGGGTGAGCCGCCGGCCTGGATCAGCGCCGGCACGCCTTGCGGCGAGCGCACGGTGTTGAGGGGTCCGCGGCACTTGAAGTACTTGCCGACGAAATCGACGGTGTGGACCTTGCGGTAGTCGGCGTAGGTTCCGGTCTCGCGGTCGCGTACCACCGCGCCCGGCTCCCACGAATTGAAGAGCCTGTAGCAGAGCTCCATGTACTCGTCGGCCATCTCGTAGCGCAGCTCGCGCGGCGGCAGACGCTCCAGGCCGAAATTCTGCGCCGCGGCGTTTTCGGCGCTGGTGACGATGTTCCAGCCGAAGCGTCCGCCGACCAGGCTGTCGACGGTCGAGCAGAGGCGCGCCAGCAGGAACGGCGGGTAGGCCAGCGTCGACATCGTCGCGACGATGCCGATGTGCCGGGTCGCGGCGCCGATCACCGCGGCCAGCGGCACCGGATCCTGCTTCGGCGCGAAGCCCAGCGCGTGCTTCAGGTAGCCCTCCGCCGTCCCGCCATAGGCCTCCGAGATCGCCAGCTTGTCCTCGAGCAACAGGTAGTCGAAGCAGGCCCGCTCGAGCGCCTGGGCCATCTCGACATGAAAACTGCCGTCCCAGGAGTCGCCGCCGTTCGAGAAGGGGCCGTTCCACTCGTCGGCGGTGAAGTTGGTAAACCAGGCGAGGTGGAATGGCTTCACGGTCATGACAGGAATCCCTCGAGCACGTTGACCGTGTTGATGCCGATCTCGGCCACCGCGTAGCCGCCTTCCATCACGAAGAGCGTTGGACGTCCCAGCCGGGCAATGCGCTCGCCCATCCGCAGGTAGTCCTCATGGTCGAGCTTGAAGGCCGAGATCGGGTCCTTCTTGTAGGTGTCGACGCCGAGCGACACGACGACGACATCCGGGGCGTAGTCCTCGATCCGCCGGCATGCCGCCTCGTGCGCAGCGCCGTAAGTGTCCCAGGCGGTTCCGGCCGGCATCGGGAAGTTGACGTTGAAGCCCTCGCCGGGCCCGGCGCCGGCCTCGTCGGCATGGCCGCTGAGATAGGGATATTCGTAGTTCGGGTCGCCATGCAGCGAGGCCAGCAGAACGTCGGAGCGGTTCCAGAAGATCTCCTGCGTCCCGTTGCCGTGATGGTAGTCGACATCAAGAATCGCAACGCGGCCGGCACCGCGGTCGAGGAAGTACTGGGCGGCGATCGCCGCGTTGTTGAGATAGCAGTAGCCGCCGAACTGGTCGCGCTGGACATGATGCCCGGGCGGCCGGCACAGCGCGAAGGCGGAATTCTGACCGGAGCGGACTTCCTCGGCCGCGCTCAGCGCCACGTCGACGCCGCGCCGGATCGCCTGCCACGTGGTCGGCGTCAGGGCGACGCCGACGTCGAAGGCGTAGTAGCTGAGCTTCCCGTCGATGAATTCCGGCACGCGGTCGTCGCGCATGTGCCGCGCCCGGAAGGCGTAGGCAAGCGCGTCGCCCGTGCGGCCCGCGGCCTGCCATTCGCCGTAGCCGGTCTCGAGGAACCGGACCATGCCCGCGTCATGGACGCGCAGAATTGTCTCGCTCGGAAACGCTGACGGCGGCCCGACCTCGCCGACCGCTCGCTCCTGCAGCCGGGCGCGGATCACTTCCGCCCGTTCCGGCTTTTCGAAGGCCGGCACGAGCCGGCCGAAGACCAGCTCGCCGCTGCTGTGATGCAGCCTGTGCTCGTCGGTGTAGAAGGTTCGCATCCTGCCCCCTCCGCCGGGTCCGGTCCCGGCCGTGCTGCGCGCTAGTTTAGTGACTCAGTCGGGTGAACGCGGTTCTCCTCTCCTCGTCATGGCCGGGCTTGACCCGGCCATCCACGTGGATCCACCTCTAACATGCAGGGAAGACCAGCAAAGGCGGCGCCACGTGGATGGCCGGGTCAAGCCCGGCCATGACGGAGAGGGTGGCCATCTGTCTATGGCAGTACACTAGAACTCCATGGAATCGAGGAACTCGCGGACGAATTTCAGCCGTCCGCCCATGGCCACGCCGATGTGGGACGAGTCGTCGGGTATGAGCCGCGTCCGGCCACGCTCCGGGCCGTCGGTCACGACCTCGACGCGACCGCGCACCTCGACGAAGCGATCCGGGTGAACGGCCGCGAACACCGCGATCGAATCGTGCGGGAAGCAGCCGTCGATGCACTCCCAACGGCGATAGGAGTCCATGTAGCAGCGGTGCGCCGTCACCAGCAGGTCCCTGACGACCGACCCGGCCTTCCGCTGCCACTGGTCCA
>DATGFU010000056.1:0-4995 GCA_035308865.1 Allostellaceae bacterium
CTGCACATCGCGCGGCAGCGCCCGATGGACCTCGCCGTCGATCTTGAGGTCGACCAGGTGCGAGAAGTATCCCGGCCGCGACAGCTCGCGGATGAAGGCCTTGGGGTCGAGGCTCAGCGTCACCGGCTCCTTCTTGTCGCCGTAGAGCACCGCGGGAATCCGGCCGGCACGGCGCGTGGCCCGGGCGGCCCCCTTTCCGGCCCGGTCCCTGGGCAGTGCCTCCAGGGTAACGATTTCGGTCATTCGGTCTCTCTCCTGCTCTCAGGTTGCGCCGCCGGCCTCCAGGGGTGCCGAAGCGGCATGGGAAAACTCGGAAATTCGGCTAATCGAACAGCGACGATACCGACCGCTCGTCGGAGATCCGCCGGATCGCCTCGGCGATCAGCGTGGCGACGCTCAGCTGCCGGATGTTCTGGGCGACGCGCACGGCCTCGGTCGCCTGGATCGTGTCGGTGATAACCAGCTCCTTCAGCGGCGAGGCGCTCACCCGCGCGACGGCGCCGCCCGAGAGCACGCCGTGCGTGACATAGGCCGAGGCCGAGGCGGCGCCGGCCTCGACCAGCGCCTCGGCGGCGTTGCAGAGCGTGCCGGCGCTGTCGACGATGTCGTCGACCAGGATGCAGTGCCGGCCCTTCACGTCGCCGATGATGTTCATGACCTCCGAGAACCCGGCGCGCTCGCGGCGCTTGTCGATGATCGCGAGGTCGGCGTCGAGGCGGCGGGCGATCGCCCGCGCCCGCGTCACGCCGCCCACGTCGGGGGAGACGATCATCACCTCCTTGCCGGCGAAGCGCTCCTTGATGTCCTGCGAGAACACCGGGGCGGCGAAGAGATTGTCGGTGGGGATGTCGAAGAAGCCCTGGATCTGCCCGGCGTGGAGATCGAGCGTCACCACGCGGTCGGCGCCCGCCGCGGTGATCATGTTGGCCACCAGCTTGGCCGAGATCGGCGTGCGCGAGCCCGATTTCCGGTCCTGCCGCGCGTAGCCGTAATAGGGGATGACCGCCGTCTTGCGCCGCGCCGAGGAGCGCCGCAGCGCGTCCAGGCAGACCAGCAGCTCCATGAGGTTGTCGTTCGCCGGATAGGATGTCGACTGGATCACGAAGACATCCTCGCCGCGGATGTTCTCCTGGATCTCGACGAACACCTCCATGTCGGCGAAGCGCCGAACGCTGGCGCGGGTCAGCGGCAGGTTAAGGTATGCCGCGATCGCCTCGGCCATCGGTCGATTGCTGTTGCAGGTGATGACCTTCATGGGAATCCCGGTTGCAGCCGTGCCGGTGCCGCTGCGGCCGATGGCGCCGCGGAGTTGTAACAAAGCTGCCCGCCGGCCGCAACGACAGGCGCGTGCATGGCGGCATTCCGGTTCGCCGGAAGCGCCTCAGCCGGTGGAGGCAGCCGCCACCACGCGGAGAATGTCGTCGAATCCGGCCATCGCGACGGCCATCGCGGTCTCGCCCCACTTGCCGTCGAGCGAGCCTTGCGGCACGTCGTTCTCCTGGGCGATCTGGCCGATATCGGTGCCGTCGCTCTTCAGCACATGCCAGACGATCTTCACGTGCTGCTTGCCCGGCTGGGGCGCTGACATCGTCACTTGGCCGGCGATGGTGACGGCGTTGGGATCGTGCGCGTCGTCGGTTAGCGGCAGGCCGCGCCGCTTCAGCAGATAGGCGAGGGCGCTCGGCAGGGCGTGCGAACCGTCGCCCGGCGCGCCATCGACCGACGCGACGTGGAGCGTGTGCGCCTGCACCGGCGTCTCGACCGGCGGCGCCTCGACGATGAGGGTCGACAGCTTCTTCGCCTCGGCCTTCGCGAGATCGGCGAAATCCTCGGGCTTGCCGCCGGCCCAGGCGGCGGCCCGGATGGTTTCGACCTCGTCATCCGTGCCGACCGGCTTGCCGTCGGAATCGCGCAGAGACCAATGAATGGCGACCCTTTCGCTGCCGCCGGCCCCCGTGTCGGCAGACGCGACGCCGGCGAGCTGATAGCTGTGGCGGTTGCCGATCGCGGTCGTGGCCGGGATCTCGAGATCGCGGAAGGCGGAGGCCAAAGCCTCGGACAGGCCGTTCCCGGTGGCGCCCGGCGCGCCCTGCACCGGCGCCACGACGATGCCGACGCTGTCCTTGACCTGCAAAATCGCCGAGTCCGCCGGGGGTCGGTCGTCCTCGAACGGATGCTGCGCGGGGTCGCAGCCGGCGAGGGCGGCCAATGAGATGATCGCAGCGATGAGCCGTCGCATGGCCATCACACTATCGCAATCGCCGACAGCAGACGGCCATATTCGCGTTCGTCGTGATGCGTCGCACGACGATAGCTGAAGAACCGCGTCTCGTCCGGGAGCGTGTCGGCCTCGACATCCTCGATCGTGCCGATGCCGAACGCCGCCAAACGCTGCCTCACGTAGCCGGGCAAGTCGAAGAGGTGCCTTCCCTGGCGCGGGGCCGGCGCGAAGAATTGCTCGGCGCCGGCGAAGAGCGCGGGGAATTCCGGCCCGACCTCGTAGCTCTTCTGGCGGATCGCCGGGCCGATCCCGGCGCGGATCCGGTCGATGCGGGCGCCGTGCCCCAGCATCGCCGCGACCGTAGCCTCGACGACGCCGTCGCGCGCGCCCTTCCAGCCGGCATGGGCCGCGCCGATGATCGGCACCGTGGGATCGGCCAGCAGCACCGGCACGCAATCAGCGGTGAGGATGCCGAGCGCCAGGCCGGGATGGGTGGTGACCATCGCATCGGCCTCGGGCCGTCCGTCCATCAGCGGCGCGGCGTCGAGGACCTCCACCCGCGCCGAATGGACCTGGTAGACGGTGGCCAGCGCCTCGGCACCGAGCCCCATCCGCGCCATCGCGCGGGTGCGGTTCTCGCGGACCGCGTCGAGATCGTCGCCCGAGCCCCAGCCGCAGTTCAGAGAGGCGAAGCGGCCTTGGCTGACGCCACCTTCGCGGGTGAAGAACCCATGTACGATGCGGCCCCCCTCGTCGAGCGCTGCGAGCGTCAGCACGATCTCTCCCGGTTCAGAACCCGGCGGGGCACGGAAGGCCCGGCGAGGTCGCTGCCAATACCTTGAACAACCTGCCCATTGCGGCCGGATCGAGCAAGCGTCGCACGGCGCGGCGGATTGCCGTGGCCGTCGCCTCATGCGTGCCGCGGGTCAGCGCCGCCTCGCGCAACGCCACGCCGTTGGCGGCGAGGAACCGTTCCTGCGTCACCGGCCCCCAGACCGCAGCCGGCGCCAGCGCCGCCCCCAGCGCCGCGAAGTCGACATGCGCGGTAATGTCCACCTCTCCCGGATCGTCGAGCACCGGCGCATAGCGATGCGCGCGCACCGCCTGCAGCGTCTCGCCGAAGCCTTGTTTCCCGTGACCGTAATCGATGATGAGCGCAGCGCCGCGATGCACCGCGAGGCGGCGGCCGATGGCGGTGGCGATGTCGCGCGCGGGCTCGCAGATTTCGAAGACTGCTCCCTCAGGTGGTTGACCCCTCCCCCCATCCCCCTCCCGCAAGGGGAGGGGGAGATCTCCGCGACGCCCCCCCTCCCCTTGCGGGAGGGGGATGGGGGGAGGGGGTGCCGCGGCGGCCCCGAGGACGAATACAAGCTCGCCGGTCGCGTCCAGGCCCACCAAGCGCTCGTGCCACGCGTTGCCGCTGTAGACGAACTGGCGGATCGGCAGCGCGTCGAAGAACTCGTTGGCGACGAGCAGCATCGGCCCGTCCGGGACGGTGTCGAGCGCATCGTGCCAGACCGGCTCGCCGCCGAGCGTTGCACGCTGGCGCTCGCGCAGCGCCGGGCTCGTCTCGACAAGATGGAGCCGCGCGGCGGCGCGGCAGGCCGGCATGATCCGGAAAGTTCTAAGGATATCGGCGGCCAGCGTGCCGCGACCCGGTCCAAGCTCGACCAGCAGCACGGGATCCGGCGAGCCCATCGCCCGCCACGAATCGGCAAGCCAGGCACCGATGATCTCGCCGAAGACCTGGCTGATCTCCGGCGCGGTGGTGAAATCGCCGGCCACGCCCAGGGGATCGCGGCGCGAATAGTATCCGTGCTCCGGGTCCCCGAGCGCCAACCCCATGAAGTGGTCGACGCCGATCGGCCCCGATGCGCGGATCTCGGCGGCGAGGCGCGATCCGAGCGGGGTCACGCGGCTTGCGGCTTGGCCCGCGCGATCAGCCAGATGCCGATGGCCAGCATGGGAATGCAGAGGATCTGGCCCATCGTGACCGCGTTAAGGAAGATGAAGCCCAGCTGCACGTCGGGCTGGCGGAACAGCTCGCCGGTTGAGCGGGCAACGGCATAGCCGACCAGGAACCAGCCGGTCATGGCGCCGCGCCGCATCCGCACGCCGCGCCATTCCAGGATCGCGAGCAGCACGAAAAGCGCAATGCCCTCAAGGCCTGCCTGGTAGAGCTGGCTCGGATGGCGGGGCAGGTGCTCGGGATCATCGGGAAAGATCATCGCCCAAGGCACGTCGGTCGCGCGCCCCCACAGCTCGCCGTTCACGAAATTCGCAATCCGGCCGAAGAAGAGCCCGATCGGCACGGCGCAGGCGACGAGATCGCCGATGCCGAGGACGCTGAGTTTGTGCCGCCGCGCGAACAGCCAGATCGCCAGGAACACGCCGGCGCAGCCGCCGTGGAACGACATGCCGCCATGCCAGACCCGGAGGATCTCGAGCGGATCCTGGAGGTACATCCCCGGCTTGTAGACCAGCACGTAGCCGATGCGCCCGCCGATCACCACGCCGCCCGTCACCCACAGCAGCAGGTCGTCCAGCTGCTCGGTGGTCAGCACCGCCGGCGCCTTCTTCGCGAGGCGGATGCAGTAACGCCAGCCGATCGTCAGCCCGGCGATGTAGGCGAGCGCATACCAGCGGATCGCCAGCGGGCCGAGCTTGATCGCGACCGGATCGAGGTTCGGATAGGGAATGACCACGGGTTCAGCGGTACCGGTCGGGGGTTGCGAGGAAGTCCTGCACGTAGCGGCGTACGCCTTCCTCGAGCG
>DATGFU010000057.1:0-7146 GCA_035308865.1 Allostellaceae bacterium
GCGAGTGGCGCGGCGATCTCACCGTCGGCGGCACCTCGGCCGCGCCGGCGGTGACCGGCAGGCTGCAATCGACCCGTGGAACGGTGTCGCTGCTCGGCACCGATTTCACCTTCGACCACGGCATCATTTACTTTACGGGCACCGCGCAGCCCAATTTCGACATCGGCGCCAATGCCGCCGCCTCGGGCATCACCGCGACAGTCTCGGTCACCGGCACGCCGGATCACCCGAAGCTCGCCCTCAGCTCGGTGCCGGCCTTACCGCAGGACGAGGTGCTGTCGCATGTGATGTTCGGCTCGAGCAAATCGCAGCTGAGCCCGGCGCAGGGACTGCAGCTCGCCTCGGCCGTGGCGACGCTCACCCAGGGCGGCCCCAGCATGCTCGACCGGCTGCGCAACGTGACCGGGCTCGACCGGCTGGCGGTCGGCCAGTCGAGCCAGTCGACGGCCAATACCGGCCAGGGCGGCAGCAGCGTCAGCTCCGGCACCAGCATCAGCGGCGGCAAATACGTGGCGCCGGGCGTCTTCGTCGGCGCCGAGCAGCGGTTCGGCGGTGGCACGCGTGCCCGCGTCGAGGTGCAGATCGCCCCCAGCATCTCCGCCACCGCGACCGCCGGCACGGCCGGCAGCGGCAGCAGCATCGGCGTGCAGTACCAGAGAGATTACTGAGCTGCCGCCGGCTACTCGTACCAGATCTCGATCTCGTGCCCGTCGGGATCGTGGACGAAGGCGTAGGGATAGCCGAGCGCGAACTCGCTGCGTCGCAGGAGCGTCCCGCCGGCATCGAGCACGGCCAACGCGACGTGCGTCAGGCCGTGCGTGCGGATCATCTGAACTCCAGCAGGTCCCGGCGTTGCTTCAGAGCCGCCGCGATCTCGGTGAGGTGCCGGTCGATCTCGGCCTCGCGGGCGTCGTCCAGCCCGGCGGCGGCGTCGAGTCCCGCCAGTCCGGATTCGAGCGCCTCGGCGCTGCCGACCAGCATGACGTCATGATAGACGAGGCGCTTCAGCATCTCCGGCTCGGCACTGAAACGCGCCCAGATCCTGTCGGTGGGCGGGACGGGTGCGCCCCGCAGCACCGTGTCGGCCGACAGGATGCGATCATGGGCGGCGCGGATGCGGCGGGCGGCGGCCAGGTGATCGGGATCGGGGTCGGGTTGGGCACGGCTCGGCGGCGGAATGTGCCGCCGGCGATACCCGGCCTCCAGCTCGCGCAGCCGGGCCGCGGCGGCCGCCAGATGATCGCTCGCGCGCGACCGCACCAGCAGATCGTCGGCCCGGGCGAGATTCTCCTCGCGGTACCAATTGTACCCGTAGCCGTTCAGCAGCATCCTCCAGGTTTGGAGGAGCGGGCCGTCGGCAGGGGCGCTGTCAGCCATTGCCGACGGTCGTGCCGGTGCCTGCGACCGAGCCGATCGGCACGGTTCCCTGCACCGGCGCGCCGAAATGGAAGGGCTGGCCGATCGCCATGTTTGGCGCCGAGACGATTCCCTTCTCGGCCATCAGCATCGCTGTGTAGTACCGCACCGCCTCGATCTCCGTGAGCCCGAAGGCGCGCAGCGAGATGAGCGCGCGCATGCGCTGGTCCCGCGGAAAGATCAGCACCTTGACCGTGTCGAGGGTGATGCCGAACACCTTCAGGAATTCCTGGAGATGGGTGTGCACCGTCTCGCCGATCTCGTGGATCTTCTCGTTGACCCGCTCCAGCGGCGTGACCTGGACGACCTGGTTGATCGCCTGCTCGACGACGGGCGTGGCGTAGCCGTTGACCTGCTCGCCGGTGATGGAATGCCCGGCCACCGGCATGTGGGTGACGAGGGCCACCGCGTCGTCCTTGGTCGCGACGTGGAAGTAGTAGTCGACCTCGTAGCTCATCTCCGCCATCTCGGCCGAGAGCGCGAGCCCGGTGGCCTTCACGACCATCTTGGCGCGGTTGATGTAGAGCGCCTCGTACTGCCATGGGCTCTGGCCGCCGAAGAAGGCGACGGTGAAAGATCCCAGGATCGGCTTGTCCGGCGTCTGCACCGGATACTGGCCGGTGTCGTACACGTTGAGGATCGCGCCGCGCGATTTGAGAACGCAGAAATGGTTGCTCTCGACGGTCAGCAGCGAGTTGTTGACGATCGAATTGTCAGGGTAATGCCAGAGCAGGATGCCCGGCCCCATGATCTCTTCGCCGTTGTCGGCGAGCGTGGAGATGACGCTGCGAAGGCCCGCCATGATTTCCCCCAAGGATCGGCGCCTGCCGCGGCGCAAGCCGCACGATATCATGACGCCTGCGGGGTGCGAAGCGCCGGCCGAGCACGCGCAACAGCACTATTCCCTTCGTCCGGCTTGAGCAGCCCGGCGCGACGCCTTATACGCTGTTGGTCATGAGCAATCCGGCGGTGCTGCCTTTCGCCTTCGGGGTTCTGCTCCTGCTGCTGGCCTTCGGGTCCGGAGTGTTTCTCTGGCTCATCCAGCAGCTCCGCCGGCAGCACGAGAGAAGCGCGGTCCTGGTTGCGTCGCTCGCCACCCTGGCGGGCGTCCCCTATCTGCTTGAGCGCGGCCGGGCGATCCGTGTGGACGGACGCACCGATGACCACCTCTGGCCCCTCGAGCTCGCGACCTTCCTCACCTTCCTGCCCGAGCAGCAGCGGCACGAGATCGAGCTGAATTTGCGCACGCTGGGCGGCGGCGGCGCGGCATTCCGCCAGTCGCTCGTCGTCGGCGGGAACGCGCGGGTGATCGAGCTGACCGGCCAGCGGCTGACCGCCTCCGGCGCGCCGTCATTCGATTTCGTCTGGATCGCCGACGTGACGGACCGCGAGGCGGCCGTGGCCGAGCGCCGGGGCAGGGAGGCGGAGCTCGGGATGCTGCGCTCGCTGCTCGACCGGATGCCGCTCGCCGTGTGGTGGCGCGGCGCCGATCTCGCCGCGGCCGGCGGCAATGCCCGGCATGCCGCGCTGCGGGGCATCGAGGCGAAGGCGCGGCTGCTCGCCGAATCCGCGCAGCGTAGCGGTCTGCCGGAGCGTGAGCGCGTCGATGCGGAGTGGGACGGCGGTCGCCGGCAGCTCGAAATCGTCGAGCTGCCGCTCGAGGCCGGCGGCACGATCGGGTTCGCGCTCGACCGGTCGGAGATCGTCCAGCTGCGCACCGAGCTCGATCGGCTGGCCACGGTGCATCGCCAGGTTCTGGAGGCGGTCGGCGATGCGGTGGCGATCTGGGGCGCGGATACGCGGCTGATGTTCTCGAACAGCGCCTTCCAGCGCCTGTGGGGACTCGACGCCGAACGGCTTGCCGGGGAACCGCATCTGGGCGAGGTGCTGGACCTGCTCCGCGACATGCGGATGCTGCCGGAATATGCCGATTTCCCGCGGTTCAAGGCGGACCGGCTGGCGCTCTTCCAGAGCCTGGACGGGCCGCGCGAGGAGCTGCTGCACCTGCCCGACGAGCGGACACTGAAACTCACCATGACCCGCCATCCCTTCGGCGGCCTCACCTTCGTCTACGAGGACGTGACCGACCGGCTGGCGCTCGAACGCTCGTACAACACCCTGGCCGAGGTACAGCGCGAGACGCTGGACAACCTTTTCGAAGGGATCGCGGTCTTCGGCAGCGACGCGCGCCTGAAGCTGTGGAACCCTTCCTTCCGATCGATGTGGCAGCTGGCCGATTCCGACCTGGCGGCAAGGCCGCACGTCTCGACCTTAGTGGACAAGGCCAAGCCGCTCTTCGGCGAGGCGGATTGGGAGACGCGCCGCCAGGATCTCGTCGACCGCATCACCGCGCATGCGGTCTCCACCGAGCGCCTCGTGCGGTGCGACGGCTCGGTGCTGGAGATGAACGCGGTGCCGCTGCCGGACGGAAACATGCTGGTGAGCTACCGCGACGTCACCGCCGGCATCCAGGTGCAGCAGGTGCTGCAGGAGAAGAACGAGGCGCTGGAGACGGCGGCGCGGCTCAAGAGCGAGTTCATCGCCAACATCACCCACGAGCTGCGGACGCCGCTCAACGCGGTGATCGGCTTCGCCGACATCCTCACCAACCAGTTCTTCGGTCCGCTGAACGAGCGCCAGCTGGACTACAGCCGCGGCGTGCTGGAAAGCTCGCAGCGGCTGCTGGCGCTGGTCGACGACATCCTGGACCTCGCGACACTGGAAGCCGGCCAGCTCGAGCTGGAGCGCGAGCCCGTCGACATCCACACGCTGGTCGCCGGCATCCTGGCGCAGAGCCGGGAACGCGCGGCGCGGCTGGAGCTGACGCTGGGCTTCGATTGCCCGACCGATATCGGCATGGTGCTGGCGGACGAGCGCCGCCTGCGGCAGGTGCTGTTCAACCTCGTCTCGAACGCCATCAAGTTCACCCCGGCCAACGGCTCGGTGCTGCTGTCGGCCCGGCGGATCGGCACTGAGGTGGCGCTGCGCGTCAGCGACACCGGCATCGGCATCGATTCCGGCCAGCTCGGCCGCGTCTTCGACAAGT
This sequence comes from Allostellaceae bacterium, assembly GCA_035308865.1. Lineage (GTDB taxonomy): Bacteria > Pseudomonadota > Alphaproteobacteria > ATCC43930 > CGMCC-115725 > DATGFU01. The sequence continues at coordinate 4,463 of DATGFU010000057.1, forward strand.
TCGAGCGCGGCGATCCCAACACGCGGGCGGTCGGCGCGGGTCTCGGCCTGTCGCTGGTCAAGGCCTTCGTCGAGCTGCATGGCGGCCGGGTCGAGATCGAATCGACGCCGGGACGCGGCACCGCCGTGACCTGCTGCCTGCCGGCCGGGACGCGGACGCCGGAGGCTCGCCCGACCGCCGTCCGCCGCCGCGTCGAGCCGCGTCCGCCGGCAGCCCCCGACCACCCCACGGTGCAGTAGCCCGCGCCTACAGCGCCGTCACGCCCTTCGAGGTCGAGTACTCGAAATGCAGTGCCTCGCCCGGGTGGACGAGGGGATGGATGGCGTGCGCCGCCTGCGCCGCCTCGGCGAAGCCGGTCAGGATCAGCTTGAGCTTGCCGGGATATGTCGCGATGTCGCCGATCGCGAAAATCCCGGGCAGGTTGGTGGCCGCGGTCGACGGGTCGATGCGGACATGATGGAAATCGAGCGCCAGACCCCATTCCGCGATTGGCCCCAACTGCATCGACAGGCCGAAGAAGGGCAGCAGCGCATCCGCCGGCAGAACCCGCGTGCCGCCGTCCAGATCCGCCACCACGACGCCTGAGAGCATGCCTGCCTCGCCCTCGAGCGCATGGAGCTGATAGGGCACGACCAGTTCGATCCGGCCGCTGTCCGCCAGCGCCGCCAGCCGCGCGGCGCTCTCCGGTGCCGCGCGGAACTTCGGGCGTCGGTGAATGACCATGACCTGCGCGGCAACCTCGGCCAGCGCGATCGCCCAGTCGACCGCGGAATCGCCGCCGCCGGCGATCACGACGCGCTTGCCGCGGAAATCCTCGCGCCGGCGCACGAGGTAGAAGACGCTCCTTCCCTCATATTCTTCGATCCCGTCGAGCGGCGGCCGGTTCGGTCCGAAGGCACCCACACCGGCGGCGACAATCACCGCGCGCGCCCGCACCATCGTGCCGCGGTCGGTCGCGAGCTCCCACCGCCCATCGGCCAGCCGCTCGATCCGCATGACCTGCTGCGCGAGATGGAAAACGGGGTGGAATGGCGCGATCTGGTCCGACAGCCGCTCGACCAGCGCGGCACCGTCGATCGCGGGATGGCCGGGAATGTCGTAGATCGGCTTCTCGGGGTAGAGCGCCGCGCACTGCCCCCCGACCATGTCGAGCGTGTCAAAGACATGGCACTTCATGCGCAGCATGCCGCATTCGAACACGGCGAAGAGCCCCACGGGGCCGGCGCCGATAATGGCGACGTCGGCGTCGCAGGAGGAGGTCATGTCGTTCATGGCGGGCGCACCATGGCCGGGCGCGGCATGGGGATCAAGGGGCGGTGCGCCCGCACGCGCGCTTATCCCGTCGCCCGGGAAGGATTACGATATCGGGATGGTCCAGACTCCCGACGGATCGATTCCCGGCCTGTTTCCGGCGCCGCGGCGGCGGCCGGATCCGATCCGGGACGGCGTCCTCGGCTCGTCGATCGTGCATATGCTGGCGGCGCTGCTGGTGATCTTCGGGCTGCCCTGGCTGGTCCGCGCGCCGCCGCCCGAGGAGCGGATCGTGCCGATCAACCTGGTGCTGCTCGGCAGCCGGACCGCGGGGCCGGCCTCGCCCGAGCTGGCGCCGGTGCCGCAGGCGCAGGCGCCCGAGGCCGCGCCGGTCGAGAACCGCCAGGCCGTGCCGCAGGAGCAATCGCCGCCGCCGGCGGCGCGGCACGAGGGCGAGGAATCGGCGCTGCCCGACAAGCTCGCCACCGTCGCCCCCGCGCCCAAAGGCGTGCTGCCCAAGGCGGTGCCTGAGCGCAAGCCGGACAAGGAGACCTCGGCGCCGCGCCCGCCGTCGCCGGAGGAGCAGCTGGCGATCCGGCTCAAGGCGTACGCCCAGTTGCGGCAGCCGGCGCCGCCCGTGCCGCCGGCGCCGAGCCGACAAGAGGGTACCGGGCTCTCGAACATGACGGCGACGAGCGCCAAGGCGGGGCCGGGACTCGACGCAACCTACGCCATCAAGGACTTCATCCGCGCCCAGGTCGAGCGCCGCTGGAATCTCGACCGCGCGGCCTATAAGGCCGGCGACTGGTCGGTCTCGATCCATATCGTGATGGCGCCGGACGGAACGGTGAACCGCGCCGAGATCGTCGACGATCCGCGCTTCCCGACGAACGCCCTCTTCCGCGATTTCGCGCGAAGCGCGCGCAATGCCGTGCTGCTCTCCTCGCCGCTGATCATCCCGCCGGGCGCCTATGATATCGCCAAGGACATCGTCGTGGATTTCGACCCGCGCCAGCTCTCGCGCTGAAGCGTCACGGCAGCGTCCGGGCGAGGCGGAAGCCGGCATAGCTCGAGTAATCGAAATCCGCGCCGTCGGCATAGCCGCGGCTCCGCGCGGCCGAGCGCACGAAAACCGGCAGGTTGTCCCACGACCCGCCGCGCATCACCCGCCGGTCGCAGTGGCCGGTGGCCCAGGAGCTGCCGTCCTCGGGCGCCCCGATATAGGTGTCGTGCCAGCAATCGTCGACCCATTGCCAGACATTGCCCAGCATGTCGTAGAGGCCGAAGGGGTTGGGGCCGAAGCTGCCGACCGGCGCCAGCAGCGAGTTGTCCCACGTGCTGCCGCAGCCGTTGCAGTTGGCGCGGCCCGCGCCGACCGCCTCGCCCCACCAGCGTGATGTCGTGCTGCCGGCCCGCGCCGCGTATTCCCATTC
>DATGFU010000058.1:0-4344 GCA_035308865.1 Allostellaceae bacterium
TGGTCGACCGCCCAGTCGGCAGCGTGCGCCGTGACCGGCGCGAGGATCAGCGTGACCGCGAGAACGCCGCCGAGCCGCCGCAGCGGCGGGATCGGCAGCATCCGCCAGAGGGTACGGTCGCGCAGGATGAAATGATGGTGCAGCGCCGCCGCGGCATGGCCGGTAACCACCACGATCAAGGCCCAGCCGATCCAGTAGTGCAGCATTTCCGACGCGCCGCGCCAGGCGGGAAGCGCCGGCGCCAGCGGCGGCAGCGTCACCAGACCGAACCAGGAGAGCGGGAAGCCCACGATCGAGTTGAACAGCCAGCCGCTGAGCGGCAGCACGAAGAGCAGCAGATAGATCAGGCGATGTCCCCAGGTCGCCGCTGCGCTCTGCCACGGCGCCATCGGCTCGGGCGGCGGCGGCGGGCGGAAGAGGCGCCAGGCGAGCCGCAGGACCGCCAGCCCGAGCACGGTCAGCCCGATCGATTTGTGGAGCGCGTAGAGTTCGAGCTTGTGCGGGCTCAGCGGCAGATCGGTCATGTTCCAGCCGATCAGCACGGCGGTGACGATGGCGGCGGCGATCACCCAGTGGAAAAGGATCGCCACGGCGGAATAACGGGACGACGTCTCCTGCATGGTCGGCATGCGATCCCCCGAGCGCGTGAGCAGGTCTTGGCACTGCGTGACGAACGCCCCGTCGCCCCGAGGGCGAAGCGGCAGGAAAATGCCGAAGGAGTCGGGCTACGAGCCCTCTTTCTTCTTCTTGTCCTTGTCCGAGCCGCCGCCGAGGCCTTTGCCGAAATTGCCGAGGAGCTGCTCGATGAAGCTCAGCTCCTTGCCCGGCGCCGGCGTGGTCCGTGGGATCATCGCGACCTCATGCTCGTCGTTGAGATGGGTCTGCAGATCCGTGACCACGCCCTTGTCGTCGAAGTTCACGACATAGACGCGCTGCTCGAGCAGCGTCACGTCGCCCAGCGTGTCGCGCTCGACGCGCCGGCTGGGATAGTACCAGGTCTTCGGGTCGAAGGTGCTGACATTGGCGGGAGAGCCCATCAGCCGGGTCACATCCGCCTTGGTCGACTTGCCCGGCTGGACCTGGGCGACGTTGTCGGGATCCGGGAGATTGCCGTCGACCTCCTGCGGCAGCGAGCAGGACGCGAGGATCATGCCGAGGCCGAGCACGGCAATGCGGCGAGCAACGATTGACATCTGCTAGACTTTACCCATTTCGCCGCCATACCTGCCCTTGGAGACGCCGCTCTGTCAATCGCCCGCCTGCCATTCGCCCGCCTGCCATTCGCCCGCATGCTCGGCCTCGCGCCGGAGCGCCATGCCGCCCGGATCGCCTATGCCGCGATCGTGGCCCGCGCCCGCGCGCCCGGGTTCTATGCCGCCCGGGGCGTGCCGGACACGCTCGACGGGCGGTTCGAGCTGATCGCGCTCCACGCCTTCCTCGTGCTGCATCGGCTGCGCGCCGAGCCGGCCGCCCAGGGCTTCGCGCAGGCGCTGTTCGACGCGATGTTCCAGGACATGGACCGGGGCCTGCGCGAGATGGGCACGGGCGACCTGTCGGTCGGCAAGCAGGTCAAGCGCATGGCCACCGGATTCTACGGCCGGATCGACGCCTACCAGGCCGGCCTCGCCGCCGGCGATCCGACCGAGGCGCTGCGGCGCAACCTCTTCGGCACGCTGGCCGAGCCCGATGCCGCTCAGGTCGCGTGGTTCGCCGCCTATCTCGCCGATCAGGCGGCGGCGCTGGCGGGCCAGCCGGCGATTGCGATCGCGACGGGCCGAGTGGAGTTCGCACCATTCCCGGCGGAGGCAGCGCCATGACCGCGCCGGAATTCTCGCGGCTCGTCTCCGTTCATCGCCTCGGCGCCAAGACGGCGCATCACAAGATTGCCGCGGAAGCGTCGGAGCGCGAGGCCCTCGCCCGCCGCTTCGGGCTTCTCTCGCTCGACCGGCTGGAAGCCGAGGTCGCCCTGTCCCGCGAATCGGGCGGCGGCGTCCGGCTCGACGCGACGCTCGGCGCCGAGCTGGTCCAGGCCTGCGTGATGACCCTGGAGCCGGTGCCGGCCACGCTCGAGGACCGGTTCACCATCATCTACCGGCCCGGCATCGACGAGGACGAGGCGGACCGGCTCACCTTCGAGACCGACGAGGACATCGTGGTCGAGCCTCTGCCGGGTGATGCGATTGACATCGGAGAAATCGTCGCGCAACAGTTGTCGCTGGTCATGGACCCCTTTCCCAAGCTGGATGGGGCCGCGTTGGAGGCCGAGCCTGACGCCGAGCCGCCTGTGGAGGGACGCCATCCGTTCGCCGCGTTGGGCTCGCTCGGACGCAAGGCGTGAGCGTCGCCCCGTGAATTGCGAAGGAAGGCCCGCCGTCCGGCGCGCTTGCGGAGCGGCAGGTTTTCGGTTAGATACCCCGCCCTTGCGCAGAGCCCCCAGTTCGCGAGTCCGTCGTCATGGCCGTCCCCAAGAAGAAAACCTCGAAATCCCGCCGCAACATGCGGCGGTCGCATCACGCGCTCGCCACCGCCGCCTATACGGAATGCCCGAATTGCGGCGAGCTGAAGCGTCCGCATCACGTCTGCACGGCCTGCGGCCAGTATCACGAGCGCGACGTCGTTCCTGCCAAGGCGGTCTGATCACGACACTACGGGCGGCATCGTGCCGGGCGGCATCGTGCCGGGCGGCGTCTTGGCAGGCGGCGCCTTGACCGGGCCGCTGCCCATCGCACTGGATGTCATGGGGGGCGACAAGGCCCCCGACATGGTGCTGAAGGGTGCCGAGATCGCCCTGGTCCGGTTCCCAGAGCTGCGTTTCCAGCTGCATGGGATCGAGGAGCGCATCAAGCCGCTCCTGGATCGTCTGCCGGCGCTGCGCAAGGCCGCCACCGTCCACCACGCCGAGGACGTCATCACCGCTGACTGCAAGCCCTCGGCGGCAATCCGCACCGGGCGGCGGTCGAGCATGCGGCTCGCCATCGACGCGGTCGACAGCGGCGAGGCGGTCTGCGCCGTCTCGGCCGGCAATACCGGCGCCCTCATGGCGATCGCCAAGACCGTGCTGAAGACGCTGAGCGGCATCGATCGGCCGGCGATCGCCACCGTCCTGCCGACTGCGGTCGGCGAGTCGGTGATCCTCGACCTCGGCGCCAATGTCGAGTGCGACGCCGACAATCTCGTCCAGTTCGCGCTGATGGGCGACGCGTTTGCGCGCGCGGTGCTGGGGCTTTCCAAGCCCACGATCGGGCTGCTGAACATCGGCTCGGAGGAGTTGAAGGGCAACGATTCGGTGCGCGAGGCGCACCAGCGGCTGCGCGTCGGCGTGCCCGGCCTCACCTATCACGGTTTCGTCGAAGGCGACGATATCGGCAAGGGCACGGTCGACGTCGTGGTGACCGACGGGTTCACCGGCAATGTCGCGCTGAAGACCGCCGAGGGCACGGCGAAGCTCTATGCCGGTTACTTGCGCGGCGCGTTCAAGAGCTCGTGGCTGGCCCGCCTCGGGTACATCTTCGCGGCGCCGGCGCTCCGCCGCATGCGCGAGCGCCTCGATCCCAGGCGCTACAACGGCGCGATGATGCTCGGCTTGAACGGCATCGTGGTGAAGAGCCACGGCAGCTCCGACGAGATCGGCTTCGCCAACGCGATCGGTGTCGCCCACGATCTCTGCGTCAACGGCTTCCTCGACCGGATCCGCGAGGAGCTCGAGGCTCTGGCGGCGCTCGCCGCACCCGCGCCGGAACCGGCTCCCGCCCAATAGAAGAACCTTCGATGTCCCTTCGCTCCGTCATCGCCGGAAGCGGCGCCTACCTGCCGTCCCGCATCGTCACCAATGCCGATCTCGCGAAGCGCCTCGACACCAGCGACGACTGGATCGTCCAGCGCACCGGGATCCGCGAGCGCCGGATCGCCGCGGACGGCGAGCTGACCTCCGATCTGGGCCTCGCCGCCGCCAAGGACGCGCTGTCGAAGGCCGGCATCGCCGCGGCAGACGTCGATCTCATCGTGCTGGCGACGGCCACCCCCGACAACACCTTCCCGGCGACGGCGGCGCGGGTTCAGGCGAAGCTCGGGATGCGCGGCGGCGCCGCCTTCGACGTCCAGGCTGTCTGCTCCGGCTTCATCTTCGCACTCGCCACCGCCGACAATTTCATCCGCACGGGCCAGGCGAGGACCGCCCTCGTCATCGGCGCAGAGACCTTCTCGCGCATCCTCGACTGGGAAGACCGGCAGACCTGCGTCCTCTTCGGCGACGGCGCCGGGGCCGTGGTGCTGCGCGGCGAGAAGGGCGAGCGCGGCGTGCTCTCCACACACATCCACAGCGACGGCAGCGGCTACGACGAGCTC
>DATGFU010000059.1:0-3962 GCA_035308865.1 Allostellaceae bacterium
TCGCGGATTCGTAGACGCATTGCGACGGCATGGTGTTGCCGGTGAGGCAGAAGGCGGCGGCTTCCGACCGGTGCGGTGCCGACGCCAGCAGGATGGCGACGAGCGTGGATGCGGCAAGGGCCAAGCCAGCCTTCGGCCAGATCGTCATGAGCGGCGGCATCGTCCCGGCCCTCACAGCGAATCGTAGAAGACGCCGGGGATGTGGAACCGGCGCTTATTCAGCACGGCGCCGAGGAGCTTGGCCCGGCTGGCTTCCAGCAGCTCGACCGCCTGCTCGACCACGGGCGCTCGCGTGCGCTCGGCCTCGATCACGAGGACCACGCCGTCGACGGCGCGCGCCAGGATCGGGCTGAAGGCGCCGCTCCGCATGTTGCCGCCATCGACCAGGATGAAGTCGTAGTGGTTGCGCAGGCGATTGAGCAGCGAATGGAGCGCGCGCAACGGCGGCAGGCGGCTGCCGTAGAGCCCACCAGTCTCGATCGTCGCATAGTGGAGGTCGAGGTCGGGCAGGGAGGCGAGGGCGTCGAGGATCGGCGCGCGGCCGGTCATCACCTGGTCGAGCGAGGCCGAGACGTGGCGCTCGAGTGTCCGGGCGAGGCGGGACGCCCGTCCGCTGGTCGCGTCGACGAACAAGGTGCGGCGCTGCAGGATGCCGGACACGACCAGGGCGGTCTCCGTGGCGACCGTCGACGTGCCCTCGCCCGGCACGGACCCGACCAGCTCGACGACCGGGCTGCAATCGGTGTCGATCTGCATCTGGCACCGTTCGTAGAGCCGCAGGATCTCGGGCAGCGGCAGCAGGCGCGGAATGTCCGATGACGGGACCGAACCGCGACGGGCGTGGGTGACATCGAGCGGCAACGGCACGACGTCGCCGTCCTCGTTGAGCGATGACAGGGACATCTCTGCTCCTTCTCAGCTGGTCGCGGCGATCCCGGGCAGTTGCCTCGGGGGCTTGCCGAGGGCCTTCATGCCCTTCGGCAGGCGGCCCATATCGGGAAATACGGCGAGGACGGGCAGGCGCGCGATCGAGGTGATCTCCTCGGGGAGGCTGAACCGCTCGTTCGAGCGCTCGCGCGACAGGCAGGCGGCGAGGCCGAGCGCGAGGCTGGCGCAGAAGCCAAGGGCCAGGACCATCGAGCGGTTCGGCTTGGTCGGCGCGGCCGCCACGACCGGATGCTCGATCTCGTCGACATTCGTGATGTTCGCCCGGTTCATGTTGTCGGCGACCTTCGCGTCGTCGTAGCGGGTCGTCAGCGTCTTCAGATTGTCGGTGTCGAGCTGGACCTGGCGATTGAGGTCGTCGTAGCCGTTCTTGCGGTCGCGCAAATCGGCCAGCTGCTTGTCGATCTGCGTGAGCTCGTCGGTGTAGACGGCGACCTGGGCCGCCTCGGCGTCATAGGCCGCCTCGTCCTGCAGATCCGCGGTCTCGAGCGTCTGGTAGACCGGGCTCGGCGTCGCCTTCACGCGGTGCTGGAGCTGGGTCTCCTTCTCGGCGGCGTCGCGGGCCGCGAAGGCGATGTCCTGGTCGACATCCTTCACCAGGCGATTCTCGGAGTCGTAGCTGCGCAAGAGCTGCTGGCGCTTGTTGCGGAGGTCGCGCAGCTTCTCCTGCGCCTCGTCGAGCGGCCTGAAGAGGTCGGACTCGACGGCAACCGGCTGGTCCTGCGGCACGTGCTTCAGCGTATCCTGGAGCTTGGTCCGCTTCGCCTCGGCATCGGCGCGCGCGGCGGTGTGGAGGGTCAGCTGTCCGGCGGCATCGGCGCGGCGCTTCACCAGCGAGCTCAGCTCTTCGTCCACCGCGGCGAGCTTCGCCTGGGTCATGTACTGGTTGAGCGCCTGCCGCGAGGCGTTGAGCTTTTTCTCGGCGTCGCGGACCTGGCCCTCCAGGAACGGCGCTTGCGGATTCGTGAAGATGCCGCCCTGCTGGGTGAGGAACAGGGACACCAGGCGGCCCGTCGTCTCGGCGGCGATCCTGGCATCGGGATGGGCGAAGGTGACGCGAATAACGTCGCCGGCCGGCGCCAGCTTGACGCTCAGATTGTGCTGCAGCTTCGTGACCGCGGCGTCCATGACCGTGCCGTCGTTCGGCGGATCGGCGACGATCTCGGGATAGACGTGCAGGACGGTCAGCGCGTTCAGCAGCTTCTCCGCCATGTCGCGGCTAGCCAGGATGTCGATATTGGACTGGATGATCTTGGTCCGCTCGTCGACCGACACGTCGGACGAGCCGCCGTCGCCCTTGCTTTCGACAGTCGGCCGCCGGTCGGGGCCGAAGCGGAAGAGCAGCTGCGCCGTGGACTCGAACTCGGGCGTGACGATCAGCAGGTAGACGATCGTCAGCAGGTTGACGGCAAGGACGATGCCGAGAAAGAGGCGCGTCCGTCGGAAGGCCGCGGTCAGGAGGCCGCGGGAGCTCTGAAGGGCTGGCATGGCGAGTCTCAGTGCACCAGGCCGGTGCTGCTGACCGGTACCGTGACGTCGAGCGAGTTCGGCATGAACTGCTGGATGTACTGCTGGAACTGCACGTAGACCTGGGCGACGCCGGTCCGCGGGACGAACACGACATCGAACGGCGCGAGGCGGGAATCGAGATCCGCCCGGCCGCCCTGCGTCGCCTCGTAGTAGTCGACGGAATAGACGGTCGGCTTGGTGCCGGCGCCGTGGCGCAGCACCAGCACGTCATGGAAGTCGGCCGAGTTCTTGATGCCGCCGGCGCGGGCGATCGCCTGGCTGACCGTCAGATCGGGTCCCACGTTGAGGAACTCGCCGGGATTGACGACCTCGCCGCCGACATAGATGCGCGTGGGCGAGAAGGACCGCACGATCAGGTTCGGCACGGCCGTGACGTGCTGCGCCTGATAGGCGGTCCGGATCAGCTGCGTCGCTTCCGGGACGGTGTGGTCATAGACCGGGATCTCGGTGGCGACCGAGGTGGAGATCATGCCGTCCGGCCGCACCGTCACCTCTTCGTTCAGTTCCGAATTGACCTGGAAGTGAACGTCGATGACGTCGCCGACCTGCAGCCTGTACGAGGGCAGGTTCTCCGCTGCGGGCGCCTCCGGCTGGGCCGCCACCGGCGGGGTCGGCTGGTTGGGCGGGCTGGTGCAGCCGGCGAGGGCGCAGGCGAGGCCCAGCCCCGCCACGCCGCCCCGGCGCCGGCACGCCGCCGGCAGGCGAATTGGCGCTTGCGATGATTCCCTCGAAGAGCCGATGTTCATGGCAGACCTCCAGGTTAAGACCCTCTCCCGCCGTGTCCGGTGCCCGTCAGTAGGCATTTCTCGTCCGAACAAGCGCGATCGGGGTTACGAGGATGATGTAAATGTCCAGGACCAACGACCAGTTGTCGATGTAGTAGAGATCGTGGTCGACACGATTCACGATCTTGTCCAGCGTGTCTGTTTCACCACGCCAGCCGTTGACTTGTGCCCAGCCGGTGATCCCCGGCTTTATCTTGTGGCGAAGGGCGTAGTTGCCCACGACATCCTGGTAGAGTCGGCCGTCGGCCTTGGCCTGCAGGGCATGCGGGCGCGGGCCCACGATCGACATCTCGCCGCGCAGGACGTTGAACAGCTGAGGCAGCTCGTCAAGGCTGCTGCGCCGCAGGAAGCGGCCGACCCGGGTGACCCGCGGATCGTCGCGCGTCGCCAGCTTCGCCGCCGAGGCATCGGCCATGTGGTGATGCATCGAGCGGAACTTGAAGACCTCGATGAGGTCGTTGTTGAAGCCGTAGCGCTTCTGGCGGAACAGGATCGGGCCGGGACTGTCGAGCTTGATCGCGAGCGCGATGACGGCGAGGAGCGGTGCGAGCAATACCAGCGCCACCGCGGCGACGACCTTGTCCTCGATCGACTTGACGAGCCAGTTCCAGGGGTTGAGGGGCTTCTCGACGACGTTGATCGCCGGCATCCCGTCGAAATCGATGAGCTTGCGCGCCGGCAGGCCGAAGAGCAGCAGATTGG
>DATGFU010000060.1:0-2612 GCA_035308865.1 Allostellaceae bacterium
AAGGCCAGCTCTACCTGGCGATGGCCTGCTACGACGGCGAGACCTTGAAGCAGCGCCTGCAGCGCGGGCCGCTGCCCATCGACGAGGCCCTCGAGACCGCCCAGCAGGTCGCGCGCGGCCTGGTCAAGGCCCACCGCTCCGGCATCGTGCACCGCGACATCAAGCCGGCCAACCTGATGATCACCGCCGACGAGATCGTCAAGATCCTCGACTTCGGCATCGCCAAGCTGGCCGGCGCCGCCGGCCTCACCCGCATCGGCTCCTCCCTCGGCACCCCCGGCTACATGTCGCCGGAGCAGGCGCGCGGCGAGGAGGTCGACCATCGCACCGACGTCTGGTCGCTCGGCGCGGTGCTCTACGAGATGGTGACCGGTCGCCGCCCCTTCCGCGGCGACCACGACCAGGCCGTCCTCTACGCGCTGTTCAACCAGGAGCCCGACCCGGTCGAGCAGCTGCGCCCCGATGCGCCGCCGGAGCTGGTCCGCATCATCGGCCGCATGCTCGCCAAGGACCCCGACCGCCGCTACCTCACCGCCGCCGAGGCCCTCGCCGACCTCCGCGCCCTCTACGGCCCCGTCACCGGCACCGGCACCCGCACCGGCATGACCGGCGCGATGACCGGCACGACGTCGGTGCCGGCGCTGCCGACGGCGGCGGCGCCGTTGAGGCATCGCTGGTGGCGCGCTGCGCTGCTCGCGACGGTGGTGCTGAGCGCCGCGCTCACCGCCTACGTGCTGCTGCGCCCGCGAGAGAAGGCGCTCGGCCCACTGCGCATTCGCTGGGACCGCCTGACCGACCTGGCCGGGAGGGAGACCTTTCCCAGCCTCGCGCCGGATGGGACCTTCTTCGTCTATGCCAAGGCGGACGGCGGCAGGTCGCACATCTTCCTCCAACGGGTGGTCGGCGGCGCGAACTACCGCGATCTGAGCAACGACCCGCTGGCCGATGATACGCAGCCTGCCTTCTCGCCCGACGGCGACCACATCGCTTTCCGCTCCACTCGCGAGGGCGGCGGCATCTTCGTCATGGGCGCCACGGGTGAGTCCCCACGCCGGCTGACCGAGCGTGGCTACAACCCCGCATGGTCGCCGGACAGCAAGGAGATCGTCTTCGCCACCGAGGGAGTCGCCGGCCCGGCGAACCGCCAGACCGCGACGAGCCAGATCTGGCGGGTTCCCGTCGGGGGCGGCGAGCAGCGGCTGGTCTGGAATGGCGACGGTGTGCAGCCCAGCTGGTCACCCCATCGCTCGCGCATCGCCTACTGGGGATTGGAGCATGACAGCCAGCGCACCATCTGGACGATCCCGGTCGAGGGCGGGAAGCCCACCCGCGTGACCGACGACGAGCACTTGAACTGGAACCCCGTCTGGTCGGCGGATGGCCGACTCCTCTACTTCGCCAGCAATCGCGGCGGCTCGATGAACTTCTGGCGGGTCCCGATCGACGAGTCGTCCGGCAAGGTGCTCGGCGATCCCGAACCGCTGGGCACGCCGGCGCCATGGTGCGGCTTCCTCAGCTTCTCGCGCGACGGCAGCCGCTTCGCTTATGCGACGGACGACAGCAAGTCGAACATCGAGCGCATCGAGGTCGACCTGGGCACCGGCAGAGTGCTCGCACCCGCGGCGGCCGTGACTCAAGGATCGCAAGCCGTCTCGACCTTCGACATCTCTCCGGACGGCAAGTGGATCGTCTTCAGCAGTGCCGCACCGCGCGAGGACCTGTTCGTGATCCGTCCGGACGGCACTGGCCAGCGGCAGCTCACCACCGGCGGCTCCAAGAACCGCATCCCCCGCTGGTCGCCTGACGGCGCGCTCATCGCTTTCTATTCCGACCGCGGCGGCGATTATCAAGGCTGGACCATCCGGCCCGACGGCAGCGATCCTCGGCTGATCAGCGACGCCAAGCCGCTGTACGATCCGATCTGGTCCGCCGACGGCAGGCAGCTCGCGTGCCTGGTGGGAGCCCACCAAGACCTCGCGACGATCGACTTCACGCGACCCCTGGCTCAACGCCGCGCCATGTTGCTGCCGGTACGAGAACACCCGCTCACGCCGTTCTCGTGGTCGGCGGACGGCCAGAGGCTGATGGGATTGAGCGAGGGCAACGTCTTCGTCTATTCCATTCCAGGCGGCGGCTACGAGCGCATGACCCGTGACAAGGCCCAATGCCCCTCCTGGCTTCACGACGGCCGTAACGTGCTCTATCTCAGCGCGGGCAAGGTGATGGTCATCGACACCAGGAGCCGCGGCTCTCGCCAGCTGTTCACGCCGCCAGCCAATTCGGAGCTCAAGTGGGTGGGCGCGAGCCCCGATGATCACATGATCTATATCGCGCGCGCGGTCCAGGAGGGCGACGTCTGGTTGGGAACTTTTCCTGACGATCTTCGATCTCATCCACAGCCATAGCGACATACTTGCATTTATATAAATAGCAAGAAGCCAACCCGGCGGCGAGCGCTTGCTTCTCGTTGCATTGCGATATAATGGTCGTCATCCACCCCGGGCTGGCGCAGCAAGCTTCCGTCGGGAGCCGGTCAGCCCCCTGCGTGCACTGAGGAGAGAGCGATGACTTTTGCTGTGCGTGATCTCATGATCGATGTCCTCCCCGCCACC
>DATGFU010000061.1:0-11894 GCA_035308865.1 Allostellaceae bacterium
TGCGTGCCCTCGACGATCCGGTCGCGCAGGGTCTGCAGCGCCTCGGCGACACCGTCGACGCGCTTGTACTTGATGACGTCGTCGACCATCTCGCGCGTGATCCGCTCGGGATCGGCCACGAGCATCTCCAGCACGGAACGAAGCTCGCGCGGCCGCCTTGCGGTCATCAGCCCGTCGAGGAACTGGCTGTCGACGCCGGCGCCTGGTAGCCCGGCGGGCGCGACCAGCACGAGCCGCGAAACCCGCTCCGGCGCCTCGATCGCCACCTGCAGCGCCGCCGCCGCCCCCAGCGAATGGCCGACCAGATCGGCGAATTCGACACCCAGCGCGGCGAAGACATCGAGCACCGCCCGGGCCAGGGCCGTGGTCGTGCCGTCGCCGACATTCTTGGTCGATCCGCCATGCCCGGGCAGGTCCAGGGTCAGGAGCGTCCGGGTCTCGCCGAAGGCATCCAGATTGAACGCCCAATGTCCCATATCGGCCGCGAAGCCGTGGAGGAAGACGACGGGCACGCCCTCGCCGTCACCGCGCTGGCCGATCCGCACCGGCCCCAGGCGGGTGTCGATCATGGCGGTCGCGAGACCGGCATCCTCCTCCGCCTGCTGCTTCACGATCGCGAACTCGGCGTTGTACTGCTCGACGAAGGCGTCGATATCGGCGTCCGGCGTCGCCGGTTCGGCAATGATCCCGAGCAGCGCGCCGACCGGCAACGTCTCGCCCGGCTCCACGATGATGCGGCGCAGCACGCCGCTTCCGGGAGCGGGCGCCACGTTGGTGATCTTGGCGGTCTCGATGTCCAGCAGGTCGTCGCCCTCGGCGACCGCGTCGCCCGCCGATTTGTGCCAGCCGACGATCGTACCCTCGGCCATCGAGAGACCCCATTTCGGCACCTTCACGGCGATGATTCCCGTCATCTGTGCGCCCTTCAGATTCGACCGGGGAGCGAAGGTTGCCCCGGCACGTCGATCCGGATGCGCACCACACCGCCGGCCGGGTTGCCGTCACCGTCCCGGCCGCCGGTCGCGACGTAGAGAAGGTGCGGGTCGGAGCCGCCGAAATCGAGGCTCGTGATGTTGGCGGCCGGCACGCCGAGCCGGCGGTCGAGCACGCCGTCAGGCCGGAACCGCAGGATCTCGGCCGCGTTCCAGCGCGCCACCCACACCCCGCCCTCGGCATCGACGACCAGGCCGTCGGAGTCCTCGAGCTTGGCGAACAGCACCGGGTTCCGCGGTCGGCCGCCGCGCGCATAGTCGTAGGCCCAGATGCCGACCGTGGAGTCGGAATGGTAGAAGACCGACCGGTCGGGACTGAAGCCGATGCCGTTCGAGACGGCGACGCCCTCGCGCAGCACCTCGACTGTGCCCGACGGGTCGATCCGGAACAGGGTGCCCGGACGGCCCATCTCGCCACGGCCAAGGATCGCCGAGAAATCGACGGTGCCGCCGTAGACGCCGCCTTCGTCATCGGCCTCCATGTCGTTGACCGCGTCGACCGCGACGCCGCCGAGCTTGTCGAGGATGGTCGTCACCTCTCCCGTCTGCGGGTGGATCCGAACGATCCCGCCTTCGCCCGAGACCAGGATCGTTCCGTCCTCGTTGAGGATGGAGCCGCCGATCCACTTGCGGCCGTCGAGGATCGCCGAAGCCGCCTCGCCGGGGCGCTTGCGATAGTAGCCGCCGGCGAGCAGGTCGCTGAAATAGAGCGTGTCGTCGGCGGCGACGCGTGGCGCCTCGACGAAGCCGAACCCCATCGCCAGCGTCTCAAAGGGCGCCTGGACCTTCTCGGGCGAATCCCCGCCACCGTGAAGCGCCTCTCGGTCCAAGCCCTCGCCTCCCATCGGCAGCGAAAAGACAACTGTTATAACGCACCATGACAGGTGTTATGGCCGTCGATAGCTCCGACAAACGCTAGTTGACCCTCGGATCGCCCTTCTGATTGCGTCGCGCCCAACCTGGAATTCCAGTGAGATCGAGGTCACGGAGATGCCGCAAGCCAATCGCGTCTGGTTCCTGTCGCGGCGGCCGGAGGGCGACGATTTCCAATCCGCCCTCGACTTCACCTCGGCGCCGATGCCCGAGCTCAAGGACGGCGATGTCCTCATCCGCAACGGCTACCTTTCGATGGATGCCGGCACGCGGATGTGGATGAACCCGCGCGAGGACTCATACATGCCGCCGACCCCGCTCGGCGTGCCGGTCCAAGGCATGGTGCTGGGCGTCGTCACGGACTCGCGGCACCCGGATTACCGCGCCGGCGATCTGGTACGGGCCTACGGCCAGTGGGCGGATTATTCCGTCTCGCGACCCGACGACACCTATGTCGCCCGGCTGAGCTGGCGACTCGACGATCTCCGGCAGTATCTCGCGGTCTTCGGGCCGAACGGCTGGACCGCCTATTGGGGCATCGTCGAGACCGGACAGGCGAAGCCTGGCGAAACCGTGGTGATCTCTTCCGCGGCCGGCGCCACGGGCGCGCTGGCGGGGCAGGTCGCCAAGGCGATCGGCTGCCGGGTCATCGGCATCACCGGCACCGCCGAGAAGGCCGCGTGGATCCGCGCGCGCTTCGGCTTCGACGACACGGTCAGCTACAAGAGCAGCGACGTGGCGGGCGAGATCGCGCGGCTGTGCCCGAACGGCGTGGACCTCTACTACGACAGCGTCGCCGGCCTGATCCTCGACGCGATGCTCGCCAACATGGCGCTGTTCGGGCGGATCGCCGTCTGCGGGACGATGAACAACTATGACAAGACCGGGCCGATCCCCGGCCCGTACAAGTTCGACCAGATCCTGATGAAGCGGCTGCGCATCGAGGGCTTTTTCTCGCCGGACTTCTACCACCGCGGTCCCGAGATCAACCGCAAGACCGCCGCTTGGCACCGCGCCGGCAAGCTCGACATGGCGTTCGAGGAGGTCGACGGGCTGGAGAACACCGTCGCCGGCTATCGCCGCCTCTTCACCGGCGCCAACCGCGGCAAGGTGCTGATCAAGCTGGCCGAGCTGAGCCCGGATTTGGTGCAGGCGGTGTCGGCGCTCGCCTAAAAGGCACAACAAAAGAGTCATCCCCGCGAAGGCGGGGATCCAGGCGACTGGGTTCTGAGCCTGGGGCTCTGGATCCCCGCCTTCGCGGGGATGACGATAGGAGATATGTGATCTCCACCCCTTCGGTCGCTAATCCCGCCAGGTCACCTGCAGCATCACCGTCCGCGGCACGTTGCCGAAGCCGAGCTGATCGGCCGGCACACCGGCCGGCGTGCCCGTGCCGGAGCCGGTGCTCGGGCCGTCGACCACGCCCGTCACGAAGAACTGGTCGGTCAGGTTCTTGCCGATGAGAGCGATCTCCCACTGATCATCGGCGGTGGTCAGCCGGACCGCGGCGTCGATCGTGACGTAGCTGCCCTGCTCCGAGTTCGGCGCGCCGAAGGCGGAAGCGAGGTAGCTGTCGCTGTACTTGCCTTCGAAGGACGTGCCGAGATTGTAGCCGCCCATCACCTCGGTCTCGTAGTTGAAGCCGAAGGCGGCGCTCCATTTCGGCGCCATGGCGAGCGGCTGTCCGACCAGATCCTGGCGCGAGGTCAGGCCGTTGCAGCCCTGTGCCGGAGTCTCGCCGGCGAAGCACGGGAAATTCACATGCCCGTACTTCGCGTCGTTGTAATTGAGCGCGGCATGGAGGGTGAGGCCGGGCACACCCGGCGGCGCATACTCCCCCGTCAGGTCGACGCCCTGGGTCGTCGCAGAGCCGGCATTCGTGGTGATGAAGGCGAAGGTCGGCGAGTTGAAGAAATCGACCTGCAGATTCTGGTAGTGGTACTTGTAGAGGTCGAGATTGAGCCGCGCCCGGTTGTCGAGCAGGCTGGTCTTGATCCCCAGCTCGAAGCCGCGCGGCACCTCCGGCCGGAACACGAAGTCCTGGGCGGGATGCGGGGAGAAGCCGCTGTTGATGCCGCTGTTCGAGAAGCCGCCCGACTTGTAGCCGGTCTTGTAGGCGGCGTAGGTGGTGACGTCGTCTGTCGGCTTCCAGGTCACCGTGGCTTCCGGCGACCAGTTGGTGAAGCCCTGATTAGCCGTGATGATGCCGGGATGCGCCGGATCCGTCGAGGTTGCCGGCGTGAAGATGCCGGTCAGCGCCGGATTGTTATAAGGCTGGTCGAAGAACGAATCCTTGGTCTCGTAGGTGTAGCGAGCGCCCGCAGCAAGCTCGACCGAGGGAATGACCTTGTAGGTGATCTGCGCGAATGGCGAGACCGTCTCGCCATTCGTCGC
The DNA here is from genome assembly GCA_035308865.1 of Allostellaceae bacterium. GTDB lineage: Bacteria > Pseudomonadota > Alphaproteobacteria > ATCC43930 > CGMCC-115725 > DATGFU01. Next base: position 4,260 of record DATGFU010000061.1, read on the forward strand.
CGACGCCTTGGTCGTCGCCAGGAAGGCCTCCGAGGGAAAGGCCGAATCCTCGAGATTGGCGAAGGCGATATACTGGTGGAAGACGCGCTTCGTGCTCTGATAGTAGACGCCGGCCATCGCGTTCAGCGGACCATCGAAGGTCGTGAGCACGCGGGCTTCCTCCGAGAGGGCGCGCCAGCTCGAGTTCTCCGTCGCCCAGGTGCCGGTCGGGCTCGACTGGAAATTGCAGGCGCACAGCCAGCGGTCGCGGTTCCAGCTGTAGTTCGTAATCGAGGTCAGCGTCGCCTCGTCCATCACGTATTTGATCGTGCCGGTGCCCGAGGCCGAGACGTAGTTGTTGTAGGGCGCGCCGCCATCGGAGAACGGCATGTCGGCTGCGACCTGGGCCGGCGCGTCGTTCTGGTGCACGACGAAATTGGCCGCGCAGGGAATGGTCGGGTTCAGATGGCTGAACCCCCCCACGCAGTTGTACATCACGTAGTTCCACGACGAATTGTTGAAGTTCTGCTGGTCGCCCGCGAGCTTCAGCGTGGCGGTCAGCTGGCTGTCCGGCTTCCACACCGCGGTGACGCGGCCGAGGAACTGATCCTCGCCGGGTTCATCGGTCGCCGCCGGCGGGGCGACGGTATGAACTGTCCGGCCGGTGGCGATGTCGAGCACGTCGTACGGCTGCGTTGTCGCCTCGTTCGTGTAGTAGCCGCCGAACATGTCGGTGCCGCGGACGGCGAGGCGCAGGCTCAGCGTATCGGTGATCGGGCCCGAGGCCACCGCCTCGCCCAGCACCTGCTCGGAACCGAACTCATAACCGAGCCGGGCCATGTATTCCGGTTTGTCGGTCGGATCGGCCGTAGTGAAGGAGATCACGCCGGCCGTCGCGTTCTTGCCAAAGAAAAGCGCCTGCGGCCCTTCGAGCAGCTCGATCGAGGCGAGATCGAAGAAGCCTTCGTCGATCACCCGGCCCTGGCCGTAATAGACGCCATCGACGATGGTCGCGACCGACTGCTCGACGCCGATGCTGGTCGAACTCGTGCCGATGCCGCGCAAGGTGAGCTGCGCGCCCGAACCGTTCGAGGCGCGTCCTACGGAGAAGTCCGGCATTTCGGCCGCGACCTTCTCGATGCTGGTCAGATCGAACTTCTGGATCTGCTCGGCGGTGATGGCGTTCACCACTGCCGGAACGTCCTGGATGTTCTCCGTCCGCTTACGCGCGGTGACGGTGATCTCCTCGAGACCCTGGTCGGTAGCCGGTTCTGCGGCCATCGCACAATCGCCGAAGAAGAAGGCAGCCGCCAGACCAGCCAATGGAACGGCGCACGCTCGGGCCGCAGATGGCCGCAAAATCCCCAGCATTCTTCCCCCTTTCGCCTCTCGCCTATGGCCGAGAGGACTTGCCCTTGATTGACGGTCATTGAACGCAAAGACGCTCCGTTCGCCGGCTCAGGCAGCCGGACGCCATCGGTCTTCCGCGAACGCGTCGTTATTATTATCGCCCAGACCAGGATCTGAAATGACCTGGGAATTTGATTAGGTCCGAGTTGGTCGCGCGTGGCGACCGGGCGAGGTTACGCCCGCGTTTCGGCCCGGATGAGCTCGGCAGCGCGCCAGGCCGTGGCCATCGCCGGCGCGTTGGTGTTCCCCGAGACGAGGCCGGGCATGATCGAGCAATCGACGACCCGCAGGCCCCGCACGCCCTTGACCCGGAGGTTTTCGTCGACGACGGCGCGGTTGTCGCTGCCCATGCGGCAGGTTCCGGTACCGTGCAGGCCGCAGGACGACAGGCGCCGGAACACGCGGAGGATGTCCTGGTCCGACTCGACGGAGGGGCCGGGCACAAGCTCCCGCTCGATATGGGGCGCGATCGCCGGCTGGGCCGCGAAGCGCCGCATGTAGCGGATCGCCGCAATCGCGGTCTCCTGGTCCTCGGGCGTCGAGAGCCAGTTGGGCGTGATCGACAGGGGCGCATCGGGATCGGCCGACCGCACAATGATCGAGCCTTCGCTGGTGAGGCGCAGGAGCTGGACATACATCGAGATCCCGGGCTCGCGCTCGACATTCGACAGCGGCACCGGGAAGTTGTCGTCGCTGCGCGCGAAGGTGTAGGCGCTCATATAGAGTTGCAGGTCGGGCCGCTCCACCTCCGGCCGGCTGCGGACGAAGGCGCCGACCTCGAACGGGCCGGTCGCCATCGGGCCGCTGCGCGTCAGGTAGTAGCGCAGCACGTTCCACCACAGGCCCACGCCGTAGTAGCAGGAATTGATGCTGCCGGGCCCGCGCATTCGGTACGGAATCGCAAAGGCCAGGTGCTCGCGCATCCGGCTGCCGACATCGGGACTGTCGCTGACCACCTCGATGCCGAGCGAACGCAGGTGCTCCGCGGGGCCGATCCCCGACAGCTGCAGCAGCTTCGGCGATTCGAGCAACCCGCCGCTGAGGATGACCTCGCCGCGGGACCGGAAGATGGTCGGCTGGCCGGCGACCCGTGCCGTAACGCCGACGGCCCGCTTGTCCTCGAAGAGCACGCGGTCGACGCGGGCGCCGGTGACGACCTCCACATTTGGCCGGCGCGCGGCCGGCTTGAGGAACACCAGCGCGGCGCTCTGTCGGCGCCCGGACTTGATGTTATGGAGGTAGTACCCGATGCCCTCCTGGTCCTCGCCGTTCAGATCCTCGCGGCGTTTCAGCCCCATCTGCTCACCGGCGGCGATTATCGCCTCCGCCAGGGGATATCTGTACTTGCCGGGTGACACATGCACCGGCCCGCCGACGCCCCGGACGCCGTCGTCGCCCAGCTCGTGATCCTCGATCGACCGGAAGGCCTGCTTCATCGCGGCCCAGTTCCAGCCAGCAGCGCCGAGCCTCTCCCAGTTGTCGTAATCCGCGGGCTGGCCGCGGATATAGATCATGCCGTTGATCGACGACGACCCGCCGAGCCCCTTGCCGCGGATCCAGACCTCCGATGCCGGCAACCCCTCGTCCCGCGGCCGGTCGACCTTGTAGGTCCAGGTGAAGCGCGGGTCGTAGACGAGCTTGGCGATGCCCTTGGGCATCGGGATCAGCGGGCTTGAATCCGGTCCGCCGGCCTCGAGCACGAGGACCCGCTTGCGCGGATCCTCCGATAGCCGGTTCGCCAGGACGCAGCCGGCCGATCCCGCGCCGACGATGATGTAGTCGTAGGCGTCGCCCTCGGACATGGCCGCGCTCAGGACGCGGTCGAGCGGGATCCGGCATGGCGGCCGGCGCGGAAGCCGAAGACCATGCCTGGTCCGAGCGTCCCGCCGCCGCCGCCATAGGTCATCCCCATGGCCGACGCCATGACGTTGCCGGCGGCGTAGAGTCCCGGGATCGGGTTGCCGTCGAGATCGACGACCCGCGAATCGGTGTCCGTCCGCGGCCCGCCCTTGGTGCCGAGGGCGCCGCTCTTCACCTCCACCGCGTAGAACGGGCCTTCGGTCAGCGCGCCCATCGTCGCACCCTTGGTCCGCTTCATCGTCGGATCGCCCCACCAGAGGTCGTAGGCGCTCTCGCCGCGACGGAAATCGGGATCGTAGCCCTTGGCGACATGGTCGTTCCAGCGATCGACCGTCGCCTCCAGGGACCCTTCGGGCATGTTGAGGCGCTGCGCCAGCGCCGCCAGGGTCGGCTCGCGCGTCACCCATTGCGACGGTCGGGCCACTTCTTCCGGGGTCGACCCCGGCTGCTGGCCGAAGCCGTATTTCTCGAAGAACTTGTGGTCGAATATCACCCAGCAGGGGAGATTGGCGTATTCGAACCGGCTCACGTCCTGCTCGTGGAAGGCCGCGCCGAAGGCGTTGTAGTTGGCGGCCTCGTTGGTGAACCGCCGGCCCTGTCGGTTGACCATGATGGAACCCGGCAGCGTCCGCTCCCAGGTCAGCAGATGACGGCCTTCGGAGACGATCTCCTTCGGCAGCTCGATCACCGGCATCCACCAGGCCTCGCGCATGTTGCCCAGCATGGCGCCGGCCTTCATCGCCATGCGCAGGCCGTCGCCCGTATTGGTGTGGACGGACACCGGATGGGTCATCGGCCCGCGCAGGAACGCGCGCACGAAGTCGCGGTTCCACTCGAAGCCGCCGGTCGCCAGCACGACGTTGCGGGTCCGGACGGTGCGCGGCCCGTCCGGCGTCTCGAAGGTCACGCCCGCAACGGCTCCATCCTCGATGATCAGATCCTTGGCGGCCCAGTCCGTGCGGGGTTCGATCCCGCGGTCGAGGCAGCCGCGCAGCAGCCGCGCTACCAGCGACAGGCCGAGGCCCCGCTCGTCATTGGCGATCCGGCGCTGCTTCTCCTCGACCGGGATTTCCTTCGGCACGGCCTGGCAAAGAGTCGTCTCGCCGACCGTGATGTGCACGTCGGGCCAGTAGGGCGAGACGGTGACCCGCTCCTTCCAGGCACCGAGCTCGTTGAAGGAATAAGGCGGGCATTCCAGGGTGCGTCCGCCGCCCGGCTTTCCGCCGGGATGCTCCGGGTGGTAGTCCGGAAAATCGGGCACGCAGATGAACCGGACCGGCGTCCGCGCCTCCAGGAACGCGACCATCTCCGGCCCGGTATCGACATAGGCCTCGATGAGCGCCTGGTCGATCAGGTCGTGCGACATCGACATCAGGTAGGTGATCGCGTCATCGCGGCTGTCGGCCTTGCCCAGCTTGGCCATGCGGGGATTGACCGGTATCCACACCTGTCCGCCGGACCAGGCGCTCGTGCCGCCGACCTTGTCGGCCTTCTCGAACACCGCCACCCTGGCACCCTGCTCGTGAGCCGCGATGGCGGCGGTCAGCCCCGCCGCGCCCGTCCCGAGCACGACCACGTCGAATGCTTCGTCACTCACCGTCTACTCCTCCTCGTCGATCGAAGGCCGGCTGGAGGTGCTTCCGAGTGTGTCGAGAAGCCGGCTTGGAATCGAAAGGCACCCCGACCCTTGGTGCGGGGTGCCTTCCAGTCGCGTGGTCTACTGCAGCACGATCTCCGCCCGCCGATTCTGCGGCTCGCGCACACCGTCGGCGGTGGGAACGAGCAGCCCGTTCTTGCCGACGCCGATCGTCGTGATCTCGCCGGCGGCGACGCCGTCGGTCACGAGCTGTGTCTTCACCGACGCGGCACGCCGCTCGGAGAGACCCTGGTTGTAAGCCGCAGTCCCGACCGTGTCGGTATGGCCGGTGACCGTGATCTGCACGACGTTCCCGGCCTTGACCGCATCGGCGGCGGCCTGGATCACGCTCGCCGCGGCCTGGGTGATGTTCGACTTGTCGAAGTCGAAGAACACCTGGAAGGACCGCTTCGCCTCGACCGCCGGAGCCGGCGGCGGGGCCGGCGGTGCCGCGGGCGGAGCCGGCGGCGGCACTTCTGGCGCCGCGGACGCGCCGCCGAAATGATAGGTCGCCTGCAAGATGATCTGCTGCGGCCGCGCATAGACCGCGTAGACATCGCCGCGCGCGCCCAGCGGCTTGTCGACGCCCAGGACCGAGTAGATCTCGTTGTTGAGATCCTTGCCGATGACCGCGAACTCCCAGCTGTCATTGTAGAGCCGGGCGCTCGCATCGAAGATGTAGTAGGAGTCCTGCCGCGCGTAGGGGCTGTCGGTCGCCGAGATGTAATAAGCCGAAGTGTAGCGAAGATCGGTGGTCAGCCCGAGATTGTAGTCGCCGAAGACCGGGATGTCGTAGGACGCGCCGACACCCCAGACCCAGTTCGGCGCCCGCTGCAGCGGCTTGCCCGATACGTTCTGCGTCCCGCCGACGCAGCCCTCCGCCACCGTCTGGCCGACGAAGCACTGGTCGCCGGGGAAGGAGGTGTAGCGAGCCCGGTTGTACCCGAAGCTGCCGCGCACCGAGAATTCCGGGGTAATGCGGTAGTTGCCGTTGCCCTCGATGCCGTCGATCGATGCGCTGCCCGCGTTCTCGGTGAAGTAGGAGGTCGTCGTCGCGTCGAAGGCGGTGAGCTGCAGCTCGCTGTAGTCGTAGTGATAGGCATCGAGGTCGAAGCTGGCACGGCCGTTCAGGAACTCCGACTTGAGGCCGATCTCCTCGCCCTTGGCCTTCTCGGGGGCGAAGGACTGGTTCTTCGGGGTGGCGATCGCCGGCAGGATGCCCGGATTGGCCACGCCGCCCGACTGGTAGCCGGTCTTGTACGCGGCGTAGAGCATCAGATTCTGCTGCGGATGCCAGGTCAGCGTTGCTTCCGGCGAAATGTTGTAGTCCGAGATGTTGGCGATGACGTGGTTGCCGGGCGGCAGCACGATCCCCGGCGGAAAGAATGGACTGATATAGGTGGTCGTGAGATCGCCTTGCTTGTGCTCCTCGGTGTAGCGGGCGCCGCCGGTGAGCTCCAGCTCCGGCACGATCTTCCACCGCCCCTCGATGAACGGCGAATAGGCGTCGCCGGGATTGACGTACTCGTTGTTGTAGCCGTTGAACTCGCCGTTTGCCGGGTTCTGCGGCAGCGGAATGAAATTGCCGTGTTCGGTGAAGTGCCGCTGGTCGTTCTGGTAGAAGAAGCCGCCGGTGAAATTCAGCGGACCGTCGAACGACGTCACGGCGCGTATTTCCTCGGTCCAGGTCCGGTTGAACTCGTCCTGCTGGCCGTCGCCGAGGGCGTAGGTCGTGAAGTCGTAATTGCTCCAGGTATAGGATTCGTACTCGTAGTAGCCCGTGACCGAGGTAAAGGTCACATCGTCGAGACGATAGTTCAGCGTCAGCGACGCCAGGTAGCTGTTGACCACGTCGTAGCCGGGCCCGTTGGTCTCGGGGAAACCCGCCTGCACCTTGGCCGGCAACGCGCCGAGATCGGTCGTCAGGTCCCATTTGCAGGTGCCGCTGGGGTCGATGAAGGTCGCGCCGGGAGCCAGGAGCGGCAACCCGTTCGGCAAAACCGCATAGGTGTCGAGCGTCTTGCCGAGGGCGTTGCACGAGAACATGCCGGAGCTGCTGCCCTCGCCATTGTCCTTGTAGCTCGACCCGAAGAACTTGAAGGTCGCGTCGAAGTCCTTCATCGGTTTCCAGGCCGCGGTGAAGCGACCGAGAATGTGCCGGTCATCCGGACCCGTGGTCTCGCCGTCCGCTCCGGGAGAGGCAAATCCCCAGGGGTTCGTCGCGGCAGTGGTCGGCGCCGCCGTATTCCTGATGTAGCCGTCGAGCATGTTGCTGTAGCGCATCGCGACACGGATGCCGAACGTGTCGGTCAGCGGCGCCGATATGCCCGCCTCGCCGAAGGGTTCGACCGAGTTGGCCTCGATGCCGACCCGCGCATAGCCTTCGAGTTCGTCGCCGGGACTGACGCTGGTCAGCGAGATCACGCCGGCCGGGCTGTTCTTGCCGAAATAGAGCGACTGCGGCCCTTTCAGGATCTCGACGTTGTCGATGTCGAAGAACCCTTCCTGGAGCACGCGGCCGCGGGTGATCGGCACGCCGTCGAGGTTGATCTGCACCGCGGATTCGATGGAGGAATCGAGCGGCGACGAACCGATGCCGCGGATCGTGAGCACCGCGCCCGCGCCGGACGGCGCGCGCTCGATGAAGACCTGTGGCGTCTGTTGGGCGATGTCGTTCAGCGTGTTCGTGGCGTAGCGCTCGATCTGCTCCGCGTTCATGGCGCTGACCGCGACCGGCACGTCGATGAGGC
>DATGFU010000062.1:0-11293 GCA_035308865.1 Allostellaceae bacterium
TCAGGCTCGCTTCCAATGCGAAATCAATCCACGACGATCCGCGCCTCCGGCACGCCGGCCCCGACGGTCCGGGCGAGCATCGAATCGGCGTCGTCGACGCTGTTCAGCGGCCCGAGCCTCACGCGGTAGACGTCGAGACCGTTGACCCGCACGGCCGTCACGCTGACGGGCCCGAGCGAGGTAAGCCGCGCCTTCATGCGCTCGGCATTGCCGTTGCTCGCGAAGGCGCCGGCCTGGACGAAGATATGCGTGGGACGGACCGGCAGCACGGTCACGGCGTTCGACAGCGGCGGCCCCGGCGGGACCGGCCCCGCCGGTGCCATCGGCGGCGGTGGCGATGCCGCGGTCGGGGGCGGCGCGGGTAAAGGCTTCGACGGCGGCGGCGCGGCGGTCCGGGCGCCGCTGGGCGGCGGCAGGTTCTGCGCCACCACGGTCTCACGTGGGGCGGCGACCGCCGGCGGCGGCGCCTCCCCCGCCTCGGGTCCGCCGTTCTCCTTCGCGAGCGACTGCGCCTGCAGCGTCTCCGGCACCAGCAGGCGGACGCGCACCTTCGCCGTGCCCTGCACGTCGTAGCCCAGGAGCTGCGCGGCGCGGCGCGACAGGTCGATGATGCGCGAGCCCACATAGGGGCCGCGATCGTTGACGCGGACCTGGATCGACCGCCCGTTCTCGAGATTGGTCACCTGCACGATGCTCGGCATCGGCAGGGTCTTGTGCGCGGCGGTAACCTCGTTCTGGTCGAAGATCTCGCCGTTGGCGGTATAGCGCTCCTGGAAGCCCGGCCCGTACCACGAGCCGATGCCGGTCTCGTCATAGGTTATGTCGGAGGACGGATAGTACCAGACGCCGTTCACCTGGTAAGGCTGGCCGACCTTGTAGATGCCGATGCCATGGCCGGGTGCAGGCGGTCCCTCGGCATGAGTGGACGGACCATGCCCGCAACCGCTCAGCACAAGTCCGACAGCAGCAGCGCCAGCCAAGGCTCGCAGCCGCTTTGATGTCATTCCATAGTATTCCGGCACGGAGGGTGCCCCGATATCTGGTAGGGTCACCCTATCAAACCGCAATCCGGTCGGCAAGGTACGAGACCGAGGTCGCGAAGTAGGTCGAGCGGTTCCATTTCATGATGACCCGGTAGTTTCCATAGGTCATCAGGGTCGGCCCGTCGGCCCCGCCGGGCTGGACGATCCCCGCCTGCAAGGCCGCGTGGGGCAGGTTGCCGCCATCGGCGCGGCGAACGCCGAGCCCCTGCCAGGCATCCACCGGCTTCAGCACCTTGCCGCCCAGGAGATCGGGCGCGAAGCCCGATGGCAGCCGCACCTCGCGGCCCCAGGTGAAGTCGCCGTTCCAGCCTTCGCGCGACAGGTAGTTGGCGATCGAGGCAAAGACGTCGGCCCGGTCCTGCCAGATGTCAGCCCGGCCCTTGTTGCGGTAATCGACCGCGTATTTGAGGTAGCTCGACGGCATGAACTGGGTCTGCCCCATCGCGCCGGCCCAGGAGCCGCGCAGCTCGGCGGGCTGGATCGCACCCTTGTCGAGGATCTTGAGCGCCGCCATCAGCTCGCTGCGGAAGAGGTCTGGCCGGCTGCTGCTCCAGGCCAGCGTCGCCAGCGCGGCGACGATGGGGAAATTGCCCGTCACCGCGCCGAAATCGGTCTCCAGCCCCCAGAGCGCCACGATGAAGCGCGGCTGGACTTCGTAATGCGCGCCGATCTCGGCCAGGAGGGCGTGATTGTCCGCCAGCCGCTGGCGGCCGGCCTCGACCCGTTTCGGCGTGATCTGCCGGTCGATGTACTGGGCAAAGGTGATCGTCGATTCGGGCTGGTGCTGGTCGAGGTCGAGCACGCGCTGGATCGGTTGGATCCCGTCGAGGGCGGCCGCAAGCGTCGCTTCCCGGATTCCGGCTGCGGCGGCATCGCGGCGGAACTGCTGCAGCCAGTCGGCAAAGCTGAGGGACTCCCCGAAGGCCGGCCAGGCCGTCGCCAATAACGTACCGCCGGCCAACGCCAGGGCCGATCGCCGATCGAATTCGAAGGTCATGGCCCGACTTCCTGCCATGGCCGCCGGAGCCGCGCAATCTCCGCGGCTGACGGCGACAAGCCGCCTCACGCCCCTCGCGGTCGAGGGCAGGAAGCTCGGGGTGCGAGTGTTGCCGCGCATCAAGCCCGCGGTTATCAAGGCAGGGCAATTGCGGGGGAGCCTGGATGGGAACGCGCCCGCGGCGGCTGCGTGTGCGGCAGCGTCGCCGGATCGATCTGCTGATCGCCTGCACCGTGCTGGCCGCGGTGATCGGTGGGTGCGTCTGGATCTGGTGGGTGTTCGCGGGCGCGGCACCGCGACTCGAAGGCAACGTGGCCTTGGGCGGCCTGCAGGCGCCGGTCGAGATCCGCCGCGATGCCGCCGGCGTCCCGACCGTGACCGCGGCGAGCCGCATCGATCTCGCGCGCGCCCTCGGTTTCCTCCACGGGCAGGAGCGCTTCTTCCAGATGGATCTGCTCCGCCGCTCCGGCGCCGGGGAGATCTCCGGGCTCGTGGGCGAAGCCGCGGTGCCGCTCGATATCCCGCACCGGCTCCACCGGTTCCGCGCGCGGGCCGAGGCGCTCATGGAGCGGCTGCCGCCGGCGCATCGCGTGCTGATCGAGGCCTACACGGAAGGCGTCAACACCGGGCTCGCGGCGCTGTCGCGCAAGCCCTTCGAGTACACGCTGCTGCGCGCGGACCCGGTGCCGTGGCGGCCGGAAGACACGCTGCTCGTCGTCTATGCGATGTATTTCGACCTGCAGGACGGCGACGGCTGGGATCAGCGCCGCACCGCGCTGGCCCGCCGCGCGCTCGGGCCGACGATGGCGGACTTCCTCTATCCCCATGGCACGCCGAGCGATGCTCCGCTCGACGGCAGCGTGCTGCCCGAGCCGCCGCTTCCCGACTCGGTCGCCGCTCCCGCCGCGTCCGCGCCGGCGGCGCCCCCGCCGATGACCAAGGGCAGCAACGCCTTCGCGATCGCCGGCCGTCTCACCGCGACCGGTTCGGCGATGGTCGCCAACGACATGCATCTCGGTCTGTCGGTGCCGAACATCTGGTACCGCGCCCGGCTCCGCATCGCCCAGAACGGCGCGTCCTCGCTCGATCTGGTCGGCGTCACCCTCCCCGGCACGCCGCTCCTGGTGACCGGCACCAACGGGAAGGTCGCCTGGGGCTTCACCGACGCCTATATCGCGACCGGCGACGCCGTGTTGCTGGAGCCGGTCGCCGGCGACCCGCTCGCCTACCGCACGCCGGACGGGCCGCGGCCGCTCTCGGTCGTCACCGAGCACATCTGTCCAGCACATGCCGAGTGCCGTGATCTTGAGATCGAGGAATCGATCTGGGGGCCGGTGGTGGCGCACGATCCCGAAGGACGGCGGATCGTCTGGCGCTGGACCGCCCACGACGCTGACGCCATCGAGTTCGACGGGCCGCTGGCCCTGGAGACCGCGGGCAGTGTCCGCGAGGCGATCGATGCCGCGCATCATACCGGCATTCCGGCCGAGAACCTCGTGGTCGGCGACCGCGACGGGCATATCGGCTGGACCATCGTCGGCCACGTGCCGAAGCGGGTCGGTCTCGCCGACGGTGTGCCGCAATCCTGGGCCGAGGGCGGCCGCGGCTGGCAGGGCTACCTGCCGCCCGACCAGGTGCCGGCGATCGTGGATCCGCCGGACGGCATCATCTGGACCGCCAATAACCGCATCGTCGGCGGCGACGCGCTGAAGCTGCTGGGCGACGGCGGCTATGCGGCGCCGGGGCGGGCACGCGAGATCCGCGACGACCTCAAGGCCCGCGACCGCTTCACCGAGGCCGATCTCCTCGCGATCCAGCTCGACGACCGGGCGCCGATGCTGGAAGCATGGCAGAAGCAGCTCCTTTCGTTGCTTCAAGCGCGCAGCGGCGATCCGAGATTTGCCGCGATGCTGGAGCCGGTCCGCGACTGGGGCGCCGCCGCCAAGCCCGAGTCCGTGGGCTACCGGCTCGTTCGCAGCTTCGAGGAGGAGGCGATCCGCCTCGTCTATGGCGGTTTCGGCGCTGCAATCCGTCAGGAGCCGGGTGCCGGTTCAGGCCCGCTTGCCGGACAGCTCGCCGGCTGGCCGACCCTGCGGCTGCTCGTCGATCAGCCGCCCAACCTCGTGCCGCCGCCCTACAAGTCCTGGAAGGAGGCGACCAACGCCCTGACCGAAAGGCTCGCGGCGCTGGTCGACCGCGACGCTGGTGGCGACGTGCGGCAGTTCACCTGGGGTGCCCGGAACCATCTGGGCATCCACCACCCGATCGCGCTCGCCCTGCCCCTCCTCGGCCGCATCACCGATCCGCCGGACGTGCCGGTGGCGGGTGACGCGCTGGAACCACGCGTGCTGACGCCGGGAGACGGGGCCAGCGAGCGGTTCGTGGTGAGCCCGGGCCACGAGGCCGAGGGGATCTTCGAGATGCCGGTCGGCGAGGCCGGAAACCCGACAGAGCCCTACTACCTTGCCGGCCATCGCGACTGGCTCGAGGGGCACCCTTCCCCGTTCCTCCCCGGCCCGCCCCGCTGGACGCTGACCCTGACGCCGGGTTGAAACGCCGCAGTGCAGCCGTCTTTTCCGCGTGACCAAGCAGCCCGGCGCCCACTGAGCGCCGCCAGTCACTCGGTTGCGTCCGCCGTTCCGACCAGGACAGGGTCGGCGCGGTAGAGCTCCGGCGCGATCCGCCTCAGGTTCTCGATCTTCGGCAGGTCGTTGTAGACGATATAGGGATAGGTCGGGTGCCGCGTCAGGTAGTCTTGATGGTAGGCTTCCGCCGGGAAGAACGTCTTGTCCGGCTCGATCTTGGTGGCGATCTCCCTGCCGAACACATGCGCCGCGTCGAGCTGCGCGATATAGGCCTTGGCGATCCGCGCCTGCTCGTCGTTCACCGGGAAGATCGCCGACCGGTACTGGGTCCCTTCGTCCGGCCCCTGCCGGTTGATCTCCGTCGGGTCGTGCGCGACCGAGAAATAAACCTGCAGGATGTGGCCGTAGCTGACCTTGCTCGGGTCGAAGGTCACCTTGACCGATTCCGCATGGCCGGTCGTGCCGGTGCTGACCCAGTCGTAATGCGCCGTGGACTCCCGGCCGCCGGCATAGCCGGAAACGGCACTCGTCACGCCGTCGACGTGCTGGAAGACGCCCTGCACGCCCCAGAAGCAGCCGCCGGCGAGGACGGCGACCTCGGATTTCGCGGCACCCGGCTGCTCGTCCACCGCCGCCGGCGGCAATGCACGGGCCGTCTCGCCGGCCGAAGCCCGCGGCCCGATCTCCAGGCCGGCAGCCAGCGCGAGGGCTGCAAACGTGGCCGCGGCGCCGATGCGCCAGGGGGTGGATCTCTTCAATTTTTCTGCCATGACCGGCTCCGCTGGAAACGCACTCAGACTTTTGTCCAATGAGGCGTTGTTTCGTTACAGCAAACGCCGCTCATCCGGCGTATGGGGCAAAATCGCGCGGTTCGGCTCGGTATCATCGTCATATTCGCACCCTTAAGGTGACAGACGGACGGAGGCGACCAGGAGGCTTGGTTGGCGAAGACCGGGACGACTCTCGCAGCAAGTTTGGCGGCGGTCATGTCGGGCGTCGGGCTCTCCGTCGCCGCGCAGGCCATGCCGCCGGTCATCACGCTGCCGGGCGACAACGCCTTTCCCGAGAGCGTGACCTCCTCGACGGAGAACGATCTCTATGCGGGGAGCGTAGCAGCCGGCGGCATCCTCCGGGCGCGGCGCGGCGAGGCGCAAGCCCGGCCGTGGGTCGAGCCGGGCGCCTTCGGCAGCCGGTCCATCTTCGGCGTCCTGTCGGACGATCCGACCCTGACCCTCTGGGCCTGCTCGAACGACATGTCGGCGGCCGGCATTCCCGGACCGGGCTCGGCTACGGGCAGTTTGCTTCTCGGCTTCGACCTTAGGACCGCCAAGGGCAAGGTCAGCGCCAGGCTGCCGGGCGACCACACGCTCTGCAACGACATCGCGGTCGGCCCGGACGGCGCCGTCTATGTCACGGACATGGCGGCGCCGCAGATCCTGAGGCTCCGCCGAGGTGCTCACGAGCTTGAGACCTGGCTGACCGACCCGCAGTTCAAGCCGGCGCCGGGCGGTGGGCTCGACGGCATCGCCTTCGGCAGCGACGGCAATCTCTACGTCGACACGCTCGTGCCGGGCGAACTCTACCGGATCGACGTCAGGCAGGGTGTCGCCGGCACGGTGACCAAGCTGACGGCCTCGCGTCCGCTCGCCCTGCCGGATGCTCTCCGCGCCATCGGCCCCGACACGTTCCTGCTGGTCGAGGGCGTGGGACGGCTCGATCGCGTCACCGTCCATGGCGATACGGCGACCATCGAGACTTTGAAGGACGGGCTCCTCGGCCCGACCGGCGTCACGGTCATGGCCGGTGCCGCCTGGGTCGCCGAGGGCCAGCTTTCCTATCTCTTCGGCCGCACGAACAAAGGCCAGTCCCCCGTCCGGCCCTTTCGCGTGTCGGCAGTGCCGTTGACCGCAAAAGCTCGCGCCTCTCTGGGAATGGCCGGCCCACGTGACTGATCGCGAGGGTTCATGCAAGGCACGAATTCATATAGTCGTTTCGTCTCGCCGGCTGCCTATGTCCGGGCGGTCGGTCACGCCCCCAAAGCAGTGACGGAGGTCGCCATGGCACGCATGCGAGCGGTACAGGTCACGAGCGCGAACGGCCCGTTCGCGCTGGTCGAGCGCGACATCCCGGAACCCGGCGCACGCCAGGTCCGGGTCAAGGTCCAGGCCTGCGGCGTCTGCCACAGCGACATGTTCACCAAGGTCGGCGCGTTCCCCGGGATCCAGTACCCGCGCGTGCCCGGCCACGAGGTCGTCGGCATCGTCGATGCCGTCGGCGCCGAGGTGCCCGAGTGGAAGCCGGGGCAGCGCGTGGGGGTCGGCTGGCATGGCGGCCATTGCGGCCATTGCAAGCCCTGCCGCCACGGCGACTTCGTCGCCTGCGTCAACGGGCAGATCCCCGGCATCTCCTATGACGGCGGCTATGCCGAGTACATGATCGCGCCGTTCGAGGCGCTCGCCGCCGTCCCGGACGAGCTGGCGGCCGCGGAGGCGGCGCCGCTGCTCTGCGCCGGGATCACCACCTTCAACGCGCTGCGCAGCAACGGCGCGCGGGCGGGCGACCTCGTGGCGGTGCTGGGCGTCGGCGGACTCGGCCATCTCGGGGTGCAGTTCGCGGCCAAGATGGGTTGCCGCACCGTCGCGATCGCCCGCGGCCGCGACAAGGAGGAGCTGGCGCGCAAGCTCGGGGCCCACGACTACATCGACAGCCGGACCCAGGACGTCGCCGCCGAGCTGACGCGGCTGGGCGGCGCCCTCATCGTGCTGGCGACGGTGACCAATGCTGTGGCGATGGCCGCCACGGTCGGCGGCCTTGCGGTTGCCGGCAAGCTCATCATCGTCGGCGCCTCGCTGGAGCCGCTCGGAGTCTCGCCGATCCAGCTGATCGCCAGCCGGCGTACGATCATGGGGTGGCCGTCCGGCACCTCGATCGATTCGGAGGAGACGATGGAGTTCAGCGCGCTCGCCGACATAAGGCCGATGATCGAGACGATGCCGTTGGAACGCGCCGAGGAGGCCTACAACCGGATGATGAGCGGCGATGCGCGCTTCCGCATGGTGCTCACCACCGGTCTCTGACGGCCGCTACCCGACCTCTTCCTCGTCAAGCTCGGCGTAGATGCCGCGGCGATAGGCGTCTTCCGCGAGGCCGCCGCAGCCGAGGAGCGTGAAGAGCGAGATCAGGATCGACAGCGCGTCCAGGCAGACGACGGAGACGAAGGCCATCGCGCCGCCGAGGCCGAAGAGCAGGCGCAGGTTCCGCCGCTCGCGGATGGCTTTGTCGGTGCGATGCAGGGGGTAGAGGAGAGCCACGATCCAGATCCGGAACGGCAACGGTCCGCCAACGCAAGGATGGACACCGTCGAAGGAACGTGCGTTCGCGCACATTACGCCATGTTCGGGTTATCAATGCGCTACTCCCGCGCATGGATGCCAGTATCGGATGTGTGGAAAGTGGGGCGCCGCACGGTCGGCTGTACGCCATCGGACGCATCCGGCGGGCGCAGGCGCGGAATATCGGCCCTCGGCCGCCCGTGGCTCCGCGTTGTTCCGAGGGTGGCTGGGCTATGGCTTGCCGGTGGGCCGGCTTTCCAGCCGGCATACGGTCGCCAGCATCGCGATGAAGAACACGAACGGCGCCGAGACGATGGCGATGGCTACCTGCTGGCCGACGGACATGGCGCTCCCTCCTCCGCGTTCGGGAGTACCCAATATGCGGAGGGGCAACGGTCGGGCTTTGACCTGGATCAACCGGCGACAAGCGGGCTATCGCGGATCGAGCTTGAAGCCCACCTTCATGACGACCTGGAATTCGCTGACCGCGCCGTCGCGGATGCCGCCACGTATCTCGGAAACCTCAAACCATTCAAGCCCGTGCAGGGTTTTGCTCGCCTGCGAGATCGCGCCCTGGATCGCATCGTCGATCGATGTGCCGGAGGTGCCGACCAGATCGATCACCTTGTGCAAGCCCGTCATCGCCGCCTCCCATTCACGCGTTTTCGGGCTCGATACCGCCTCCGCGCGCCGCGGCAACCCGGCTCGTCGCTGCGGCGAGCACGGCATCCGGAATATTTCCCGCACGCGAGCGTCCAGGAGTCGGGGCGCCTCATCGCCTCCAGGGAACCGACCTCGGGCGGCCCGTCGGTCTGCCGTCAACCTCAACGCCGGAACGGCAATGGGGATGACGAGGCCGGCGACCGCCCCTTCTTTGCGGCGAAGGCGGCAAGCCCGATTGACGCCGTGCCCGGAACGCACCTAGAACGCTCTCGTCGCTCGCCCGGCCGGGCGCGTCCCCGCCGGCGAGACCCTGACCCATCAACGGCCCGTAACCGATTGATGCGCCTTGCGGATGGGTGGCCGAGCGGTTTAAGGCACCGGTCTTGAAATGCGCTTGAAGCCCTCCCCTCCTGTTGTTTTTTGTCCCTTATCGTCACTCATTGTCATCTTTTATTTCAATCGCTTAGCCGGCAAAATTCGCGCGGAATGGAAGTTCAACTTTCGTTCCAAGAGGATGTGGGATTCGGCGGTTCGGTAGCAATTCCAGTAGCAGGGCGCCTTCGCATCCACCGTTTGTTCGCGGGCGCTCTGACCGCCCGCCTTGGCCTGTTCTACTCCGCCGGCGGCACATCATACGATTGCGGCCAGCCCAGCAGACGCTCGACATCGGAGAGCACCATGAAGGTGCGCCAGACCTCTGGATCACCATCCGCGAGGAACGCCGCGAAGGTGGGGTAGCCGCCCGCGCCGCCCTGCTCCTGCATGCCGTGGCAGATGATGCGCAACTTCGTCGCGACGTCGGCCAGGTCGCGGACGGGGTGCTGAGCGATGCACCATTCGATATCCCACTGCTTCGATTGCAGCACCGCGAACTCATCGTCCGGGATACCATGCGGCGCCTGGTCGACCGCTGCCCTGGCCGAGCGCCAGGCGCCATAGAGGTCGATCCCATGATCGCCCGCGGCCCGCGCGGGAGGCATGCGGAACGTATCGGCGATGAAGCCGCCGCCCGCCGCGTTCATGGCCAATATCCCTGCTCGACGTCGGCCAGGATGGCGCCCCCGGTGTCGGGATCCCACTCGGGAGAGCCGGCGCAGGGACGGTCCTCCTCGTATGGATCATGCGGCTCGTCTTCGATCCCGCCGCCCTGATCGTCGACCTCCGGCTCGTCATCGACCTCGGCCGGGTTGTCATCCTCGAGGTCCGCCCGCACGGCGCCGAAGGCCGCGAGCTCGTCGAGCAGCTCGGCGTCCGCCGTGAGCAGCAGATAGGTCCTCCCGCCGCGGCCCTCCCGGATGACGTCGGCATTGGCCATGACTTCGTGCAGAAGCCGCTCGGCCTCGGTTTCCAGGAGCTGCACCGGGAAGAGATGCAACGGCATCCGGTGCATGCCGCGGTCGACTCCGCGCGCGTCGGTCTCCTCGATCGGCAGCCCGCCAGTGCCGGGCTCACCTCGGCGCGACTCGAAATGCCACAGCCAGGCGGTCGACGGCCGCGGCTTCGGGCGAAGCGCCTGGCGTGCGCGGGCGGTGGTCGGCGGCTTGCCGCGGCGATGCGGCGGGATCGACGGCGCGCCGCCTCGGCGGCGGCGACGTTCGGGCAAAGCGATGATATCCTGCAAATCAGCCATGGCTGGCAGCTCCTCTGCGGGTCAGGGTCAGGCCGGGCGCCGTGTTACGAGCACGGTGCCCGGCCGCTCTACGGCCTTAGCCGTGAATACAGTGTGCTCACAAACGCAGATATTGCGTCAAGCGCCATGTGAGCATAGCGTGTTCACATGATATCAGCGATTCAGTGCAAGATGGCGCGTGCGGCGCTCGGTCTAGGCGTTCGCGATCTCGCGGCACGTGCCCGCGTCGGGATCAGCAC
This sequence comes from Allostellaceae bacterium, assembly GCA_035308865.1. Taxonomy (GTDB): domain Bacteria; phylum Pseudomonadota; class Alphaproteobacteria; order ATCC43930; family CGMCC-115725; genus DATGFU01. Next base: position 10,490 of record DATGFU010000062.1, read on the forward strand.
AGTCGCCAGATTCGAGAGCGGCGAGCGCGAGACGACCGCTGCGAACCTCGCCGCTATCCGGGCCGCGCTGGAATCGGCGGGCGTGGAGTTCATCGCCGAGAACGGCGGGGGGGCGGGTGTAAGGCTGAGGCGTCCCGCGCCATGACGGCTGCTCGCGATCGCCAAGGAGCGGCTGAAGGAATTAACGGCCGTTTCGGCCGCTAATTCCCGCAAGCGAGGGCGGCCGCCGGGCGGCGTAATCTCGGAGGCGGCTGCAGCGACCGAACAACTCGTGAAACCTGCTTTTTTCGAGGCGTCGGAGAGGGATAGAGCAAAAGCCAGATCTGGCTTTTGCTCGGAAACGCGGTCGCCGCCGCGCTTCCGCCGCATCTTGTCGAGGATCGTCACCCGCTCGCTCGGCGAGAAATCCTTGCGGATCTCGTTCTCGGCGTGCTCGCCGGCCACCAGATCGGCGATGCTGATGGTGCGCGCCTCGATCGCTGGCCCGGTCAACCGACGCTAGTACACCGGTCACTGCGTAGCTCTCGCGACAGTTGCATGAGCCGCGCTGATCGACAATCGACCGCGCAGAAATCGATTCTGAGGCTCGTGGAGCGCGATGAAGGGGCGTCGGCTGTAGCTCGGTGCCCCTCGATGCCCTTCATGCGCACCAGCGGCCACCGTAGGGCGCCGGGCGGCAGCTACGGGTCAGTCCGGCTCGGGCGGCTTGACCCGAGCGCGTTTTGGCCGACCAATCCCGCCATGCTGGTATTCATCGACGAGAGCGGTGACGCGGGGTTCGACGTCGCGAAGGGCGCGTCGCCC
>DATGFU010000063.1:0-4198 GCA_035308865.1 Allostellaceae bacterium
AGGTCGAAACGCTCCCCGAGTCGCGCCTTCGCCCGTTCACGCAGCTCGCGGATCTTCAGCTGGCCCATCTTGTAGGCCAGGGCCTGCCCCGGCCAGGCGATGTAGCGGTCGGTCTCCGTCTGGGCGACGACGGCGTTGACGTCATTCTCCCGCATGTAGGCGATGACCTGGTCACGTGTCCAACCCTGGTCGTGAATGCCGGTATCGACCACCAGGCGCACCGCGCGGAACAGCTCCGAGTTGAGCCGGCCGTAGTCGGACACCGGGTCCCGGTACAGGCCGATCTCCTTGCCCAGCTCTTCCGCATAGAGCGCCCAACCCTCGGTGTAGGCCGACAGGCCGCGGCTCAGCAGGCGGAACCTGGGGATGCTGCGCAACTGCTGCGCCACGCTGATCTGCAGATGGTGCCCGGGCACGCCTTCGTGATAGGCGACAGCCTCGTCATTCACCAGCGTGCGGCGGGTCGGATCGGCGACGGCGACCACCACGCGTCCAGCCCGCTTGCCGTCCGGAGTGCCGCGGACATAGTGTGTCGCCGCGGCCTTGTCGAAATCGGGGATGGGTTCGACGGTCACCGGCGCTTTCGGCAGCAGCCCGAAGAGCTCCGGCAGCCTGGGCTGCATCTGGTCGATGTAGCGCTTGAAGTCGTCGACGATCTGGTCTTCGCTCTTCGGCGTCCACTTGGGATCGCCGTTGACGGCGGCACGGAAGGCGGCCAGGTCCTTGTAGCCCTGCGCTTGCGCCAGCCTGGTCATCTCTGCCGTGATCCGCGCCACCTCTTTGAGGCCCAGCTCGTGGACGGCCTCCGGCGTGATGTCCACCGTGGTCATCGTCTTCACCGCTTCGCGGTAGCGTCGCTTGCCGTCGGGCAGGCTCTCGACCGAGATTGCGGGCCGACCCTTCGGGGCGTACTCGTCGCGCAGGAACGCGGCGAAGGCCTTGTACGCGGGGAGAACCTCCTCCGTGACCGCCTTGGTGACCGCCGCGCCGAGGCGCTGCTTGTCCGCCTCCGCGAAGCTCGCCGGGAACTTCTTGAGCGGCCGCAGGAACGGATCCGCGGCGATGATCCCCTCGCACTGCCCCGGCAACTGGTCGACGACGAGCCTGGGCGGCATCAGGCCGTCTCTCTCGCCGGCGCGCAGGACCTCGGTGGTCTGCTGCAAGGCCCGCGGGATCTGGTGCAGGCGCTCGACGTAGTCCTCGTAGTGCCGCACCGAATCCAGCGGCACGCTCAGCGGCAGGTCGGCCAGGCCGGTGTGGATACCACCCTGCTGGTTGACCGGCATCTCGTAGTTCTTGAGCTCGTAGTTGACGTCGGCGCGGGTGAGCTGCCGCTCGAGCAGCTCGTGAGACAGCTGGTCGTTCTCCGCCATGCCGGCGGTCGGGATGGCGCGGAGGCGCACCAGGAAGGCGTCGTCTTCCGCGTGCTGGCGCGCGATCTCGGCCAGCGACACATCGCCGAGCTGCGCGTTGTAGCGATAATCGCCGAGCGCGGTGGCCTGGACCGGCGCGTTCTTCAAGGCGGCCTGGTAGTACTCCTCGAACAACACATTCTGTCGTGCCACGCGATCGGCCACGGACGCATCCGGGCCGGGGACCGACGAACCGACACCCAAGGCCAGCAGGAGGCAAGCTAGAGTTCGCATGCGCCCCAGCCTAGCAGAGAGCCGGCCGTGGCGGGCGGCCGGCGATGCCGGTGCTGAAGGCCATCGCCTGCCCCTTGTGGAATGCAGATTCTATATGCATAATGGGCCATGCAAGTCGAGTTCGATCCGGAGAAGAACGCCGCCAATCTGGAGAAGCACGGCGTCTCGCTCGATGAAGCAGCTGAGGGCCTGCTCGATCCGTTGGCGCTTGTGCGCGAAGACGGGACTGCCGAAGGCGAGGTTTGTGCTGGTCGGCATGTCCCTCGATGGCGGCTCCTGACGGTCTGCTACACCCTTCGCGAGAAGAGGAGACGATCAGGCTGATTTCTGGCCGCCAGGCCACCAGAAGGGAGAAGCGGCAGTATGCGGAGGGAATATGACTTCACCGGCGCCAAGCGCGCCAAGGAGGTGCCTCATCTGGCCAAGCTGCAAGCGGAGGTCGCGAGAGGTAAGACGCGGATCACGATCCTGATCGATGACGACGTGCTGGCGGCCTTCCGAGCTCGCGCGGAGCGCGAGAGGAAGCGCTACCAGACCCTCATCAACGCCGCTTTGCGGGCGGCCATCGCGCCCGAGGCCGCGCCAGTCACGATGGAGGTGCTCCGCCAGGTGCTGCGCGAAGAGCTGGTCTCGCGTTGACGGCGGCTTCCGGGCACCGCCGCTGACCACCTCCTCGCAGCCGAGCGCAGACCTCGGCCGCGGCGCCGCTCCCGATTGCGCGTGCTAGCATCCGCTTGGTTGCGCTCGCGCAGGAGGTGCCTATGGCCAGCCTGACTATTCGCAAGCTCGACGACCAGACTTGCGAGCGCCTGAAGGATAGGGCCGCCCGCGATGGCGTCTCGATGGAAGAGGAGGTCCGCCGCATCCTGGCCAGGGCCGTTGCGCTGCCAGGCCGGCTCGGCGACCTCTTCCTCGAGACCTTCGGGCTCGCGCGGGGCTTCGATCTCGCGACGCCGCCGCGCGAACCACGCCAGCCACCGATCCTCGAGTAGGCGACCCGCAACGTCCGCGATTTCCTCGCCTGCGGCGTCGAGATCGTCAATCCCTTCGCGCCGACCTGATCGCCGCCGCCACGCCGACGTCCGAGGAGGTTCCATTTTGAAGACTCGCTGCATTGCCGCTCTGTCGCTCCTGCTCGCGTTGGGGCCTTATTCCGCCTTCGCATGGGGACCGACCGGCCATCGGGTGGTGGCGCGCATCGCGGAGCGCCATCTTTCCGAGGCGGCGGCGCGCGGGGTGGCCGGCATCCTCGGTGCCGAGAGCCTCGTCCAGGCCTCCACCTGGCCGGACGAGATCCGCGCCGATCCCGCCTGGGACCACGCCAAGCCCTGGCACTTCGTCAGCCTCGACGACAACGAGAGCTACGAGACGGCGCCCAAGAGCCCCGGCGGCGACGTCGTGGAGGCGATCGGGCGCTTCACCCGGATGCTACAAGACCCCCGGGCGGCAGCGGGCAAGAAGATCGAGGCGCTGCGTTTCCTCGTTCATTTCGTGGGCGACGTGCACCAGCCTCTCCACGTCGGGCGGCGCGACGATGCCGGCGGCAACGCCATCCAGGTGACCTGGTTCGGCGAGAGCACCAACCTGCACGCGGTCTGGGACGAGAAGATCATCGAGTCGGCGAAGCTCTCGTACTCGGAGCTCGCCGAGATCGTCGATCATCCGACCCAGACCGAGCTCAGGACCTGGCAGAGCACGGGCGTCCTCGATTGGGTCAAGGAGTCGATGGCGGTGCGGGCACGAGTCTACGAGATCGGCGACAAGAAGCTCGGTTACCCCTATGCCTACCAGCAGGGTCCGCTCGTCCAGCGGCGCCTCCTCCAGGCCGGTGTCCGCCTCGCCGGCATCCTCAATGCGCTGTTCGACTCGCCGGGGCCCTCGATTCCCGACCAGCCGCCGGTCAAGAACCCGCCGGCGCCGTAGCGCGACGCGCCGGCGGGCGACCTCTCAGAACGCTCGAGTCAGACGAAGTTCAGGCTGGGATCGTCTCGGATATAGGCGAGCTGTTGACCGATGTAAGGTCGAGGCGCGAGACCGTGCCAGCGGCGAACGAGGTGGTAGCTGGGAGAGGTGAGGAGGCGTGCCGCATCGACAGCTTCCCCCCAATCTGGCCGGCGGATCTCGGTGATGGTCTCGCGGCCTGGCAGCACTCCGAAGTCCCAAGCCCCGCAGAGGCGGACGATGAAGTCCACCCGCTCCACCAAGGAGTCGATGGTTGCAGGGACAACGCGGTCCGGGTAGAGAGAACCATCAATCCACGAGAGCATTGAAGAACTCCTGGACGAACCAGTTGCGGAGGCTTGCGGCAACAGCTCGCTGTCCTGGCTCGGCGATGGTGTCAAGGGGGCGATGCTGGGCGATCCGCGACAGGTGGGTCTCGATCGCCAACCGGGCGCGGAAAGGATCGAAATCGCTACCCGCGCGCTCCTGTCGTTCCCTCCAGAGCCGCCAGCACTCCCCGGCGCTGACCCGCTCTTCCTGACACAGGGTATAGATGTCTCGGAAATCCCGGGGCGCACCACGCTCTACGAGGGCCACCATCTTGCTCGCGA
>DATGFU010000064.1:0-8488 GCA_035308865.1 Allostellaceae bacterium
GATGCCGGCGATATCGGCGCACTTACACAGGCCTCCAAGGCCATCCGGCAGCGCATCGAAGCGGCGCCTCTGCCGCCCGATGTGGAGGCGGCGATCCTGGCTGCGCATGCGAAGCTGCTCGGTACTGGCGCGGACGATCCCGTCGCGGTCCGGTCCTCCGCTACCACCGAGGATTCCGCGGACGCGAGCTTCGCAGGCCTGCAGGACACCTATCTCTGGGTGAAGGGCGCAACCGAGACGGTCGCCGCGGTGCGGCGCTGCTGGGCCAGCCTCTATTCCGCTCCGTCGCTTGGCTATCGGCTCAAGCATGCGATGCCGGAAGCCGGCGTCGCGATGGGCGTGGTGGTGCAGCGCATGGTCGATGCCCGCTCGGCCGGCGTGATGTTCACGCGCAGCCCGACCTCCGGCGACCGCTCGGTCGTCACGATCGAGGCCAGCTGGGGCCTCGGCTCGGCGGTGGTCGGCGGCGAGGTCACCCCGGACCGATTCGTGATCGGCAAGATAACGCGCGAGATCTCCTCGCGCACGATTTCCGACAAGCGGATCGAGCACATTCCGGCGCCGAGTGGCGGGGTGCAGGAGGCGGCGGTCGACGAGCCACGGCGGCAGGCTCCCGCCGTTTCGGACGATGAGCTGATGGTGCTGGCCGACCTCGCCAAGATCGTCGAAGCACTCTACGGCCGCCCACAGGACATCGAGTGGGCGATCGAGCGCGATACCGGTGAGATTTTCCTGCTGCAGAGCCGTCCCGAGACGGTGTGGGCGAACCGCGACCGCGCGCCCGTCGCCAAGCCCGCGGCGAGCGCGATGGACCATGTCCTGAACCTGTTCGGCGGGAAGCGTTGAAGATGCTGAGCCACCCCCACCCAACCCTCCCCCGCAAGCGGGAGAGGGCTTATTTCTCCCTCTCCCGCTTGCGGGGGAGGGTTGGGGTGGGGGGCTGTCGACTTGGTACATCCTCATGAGCCTGACCGCCGAAGAAGTCTCCGAGATCATTCGCCTGCTCGACGCATCGAGCTTCGATGAGCTGCGGCTGGAGATCGGGACGCTCAAGCTGACGCTGCGGCGGGGCGCGGCACCGGAGACAGTTGAAACGGCTCCGGCACCGGTGCCAGCGGCCCCACAGCCAAAGGTCGCGCCGCCACCGCCGCCCGACACCTCCGATCTCGCCGCGATCCCGGCGCCGCTTCTCGGCATCTTCTACCGCGCGCCCAAGCCGGGCGAGCCGCCGTTCGTCGAGATCGGCTCACGTGTCGAGCCCGATACGGTGATCGCGATCATCGAGGTGATGAAGCTGATGAGCCCGGTCCGCGCCGGGATCGCCGGAGAGATCGTCGAGATCCTGCCCGACAACGCCACGCTGGTCGAATACGGCCAGGTGCTGATGCGGGTCCGCGAGCCGGGCTGACGCGATGAAGATCCGTCGCCTGCTGATCGCCAATCGGGGCGAGATCGCGCTCCGCATCCTCCGGACCTGCCGCAGCCTGGGCATCGAAACCGTCGCGGCGGTGTCGGAGGCCGATCGCGACTCCCTGCCGGCGCGGCTTGCAGACCGCGCGCTCTGCATCGGCCCGGCGCGGCCCAGCGAGTCCTATCTCCGCCCGGCGACGATCGTGCAGGCCGCCCTCGGCGTCGGCGCCGACGCGATCCATCCCGGCTACGGATTCCTTTCCGAGAACCCCGCGCTTGCCAGGTTCTGCGAGCAGGAGGGCGTGATCTTCGTCGGCCCGACCGCCGCTCAGATCGAGGCGGTCGGCGATAAGCTCAACGCCCGCGCTGCCGCTGAGGCAGCAGGCGTCCCCGTCGTGCCGGGCGGTGCGGCTGCCGATCGCACGGCCGCGGAAGCACTCGCCGTCGGGATCGTTTTTCCCCTGCTGATCAAAGCTGTCGGCGGCGGCGGCGGGCGTGGCATGCAGCGCGTCGATCACGCCGAGGATCTGCCGGCGGCGCTCGATCTCGCCTCGGCCGAGGCCGGCGCGGCCTTCGGCGATGCGCGGGTCTATCTCGAGCGCTTTATCGCCCGCGGCCGGCACGTGGAGGTGCAAGTCCTGGGCGACGGTGCGCACACGGTGCATCTCGGCGAGCGCGATTGCTCGGCCCAGCGTCGCTACCAGAAACTCATCGAGGAGACGCCGGCGCCGGACCTTACGGATTCGCTGCGTGAGGGAATTCGCGCGGCCGCCCTCCGATTCGCCGACCGGCTCGGCTATCGCGGCGCCGGAACGGTCGAGTTCATCGTCGATCTCGATCGTGGCACGTTCCACTTTCTCGAGATGAACGCCCGCATCCAGGTCGAGCATCCGGCGACCGAGGCGGTGACCGGGATCGATCTCGTCGCCGCGCAGATCCGGATTGCCGAGGGCAAGGGACTCGGCCTCGCACAGGAGGACATCCGGTTCGGCGGCCATGCCGTCGAATGCCGGATCAATGCCGAGGATCCGGCGCAGGATTTCCGGCCCTGCCCAGGCACCGTCAGCCTCGCGCGATGGCCGGAGGGTGACGGGATCCGCGTCGACACGCATATCGCGAGCGGCAGCCGCGTCCCGCCCTTCTACGATTCGCTGCTCGGCAAGATCATCGCGCACGGCGCCGACCGGGCCGCCGCCCTGGCGCGGCTTGCGGCGGCTCTGGCGGCGACGCGGATCGAGGGGGTGGCGACTAACCTTGCCTTCCAGCGCGCTGCCATTGCCGCCCCCGACTTCGCCGCGGGCGCGGTCGATACCGGCTTCGTGGGCCGGCTGCTCGCGGCGGGGGCCTGAGCCATGGCCGAGCTTCGCCTCGTCGAGACCTCGCTGCGCGACGGCAACCAGAGCCTGTGGGGCGCCACCGGACTCAACACGGCGATGATGCTGCAGATCGCGCCGGTGATGGAGCGGGCGGGGTTCGCCGCCATCGACTTCACGACCTCGACCCACATGGCGGTGGCCGCCCGTTTCAAGCGCGACGACCCGTGGGAACGCATCCGGCTGATGCATGCGGCGATGCCGAACACGCCGTTGCAGTTCCTCTCGACCGGCTTCCGCTTCATCGCCTGGGAGACGGCGAGCCCGGAATTCATGGCGCTCGCCTTCGCTACGGTGGCGAAGAACGGCATCCGGCGCTTCGCCGTCGCCGATCCGATGAACGATGCCGAAGCCGTGGTCGAATGCGCCCGAATGGTAAAGCGCGGCGGCGGTGAGTACGTGATCGCGGCCCTCGTCTACACGCTGAGCCCGATCCACGATGATGCCCATTACGTCGCCCGCGCCGCACGGCTCGCTGCCTGCCCCGATATCGATGCGCTCTACCTCAAGGATCCGGGCGGGCTGCTGACCACAGCCCGGGCGCGCACGCTGATCCCGGCGATCCAGGCGGCGGCGGGCGGCAAGAAGCTGGAGCTGCATTCCCACTGCACGATCGGCCTCGCCGACCTGATCTATCTCGACGCGCCCGATTACGGGATCCACACGGTGCAATGCGCGACCGGCGTCCTCGGCGACGGCACGTCCAACCCGCCGGCCGAACGCGTCGTCGCAAACCTCAAGGCGCTGGGCCACAGCGTCGCGATCGACGAGGACGCGGTGGCCGAGATCTCCCGGTACTTCGCCCGGCTCGCCGATGCCGAAGGCCTGCCGCCCGGCAAGCCGCAGGGTTTCGACGCGGCGTATCTCCGCCACCAGCTGCCCGGCGGCATGGTCGGGACGATGCTGCGCCATCTCAAGGAGTCGCGCCTGTCGCACGAGCTGCCGGCGGTCATGGAGGAGCTCGGCCGTGTGCGCGAGGAGCTGGGCTGGCCGATCGTGATGACGCCGTTCTCGCAGATCGTCCTGACGCAGGCGGTGCTCAACGTGACCGGCGGACGCGAACGCTATGCGACCGTCCCCGACGAGCTGATCCGCTACGCGATCGGCCGCTTCGGCAAACCCAACATGCCGATCGACCCGCAGGTGATGGATCGAATCGACAGCCTGCCGCGCACCAGGGAGCTGCGCGCCGAACCGGGCATGCCGTCGCTGGCGGAGTTGCGCCGGCGGATCGGGACGACCCTGTCTGACGAGGAGTTCCTGCTCCGCGCGGTTATGCCGGCCGAGCAGGTGGACGCGATGATCGCGGCGGGCCCGGCCGCACGGCATTACGAGCCGTCGACCGCGCCGCTCATGAACCTGCTTCGCGAGGTGCTCCGCCGCACCGATCTCACCACGGTGACCGTCGAGAAGCCGGATTTCCGGCTGGACCTCAAGCGGCGGGCCGCATGATCGGCGGGCTCCGCGGCTTCATGTTCGATGTCGACGGCACGCTGGTGCTGGGCGACCGCAGCGGCCACGGCTACGAGGTGCTGCCCGGCGCCGTCGACGTGCTGGAACGGCTCAACCGTGACGGCATCCCCTTCGTGCTGCTGACCAACGGCAGCGCCACGCCGCCGGCCGTCCAGGCGGCGAAGCTGCGCGATGTCGGGCTGCCGGTGGCGGACGACCGCATGCTGACACCGTCCAGCGTGGTCGCCGACTACTTCCGCCGGCGCGGCATCCGACGCGTGCTGGTGCTGGGCACGCGCGGTGTCGGCCATGCGCTGACCGAGCTCGGCATCGAGGTCCGGCATCCTGGCGATTTCGGCGCTGGCGAGGCGGAGGCGGTCTATGTCGGCTGGCACCCGGACTGCACCATGCCGGACATCGAGGCCGCGGCGAACGCCATCTGGCAGGGCGCGGGGTTCTACGTCGCCTCGTCCGTGCCGTTCTTCGCGACGCGCGGCGGGCGCAGCATCGGCTATTCCCATGCCATCGTCGCCGCAATCCGCAGCCTGACCAAGACGCCGGCGAAGATCCTCGGAAAACCGTCGCGGGAAGCCTTCCGCTTCGTCGCCCGCCGGCTCGGCGTCCCGGCTCGCGCCATCGGGGTGGTCGGCGACGACCCGGCGCTGGAGATCGGCATGGCGCGGCGCGCCGGCGCGACGGGGTTCGGCGTCGCCACCGGCCTCACCGACCGCGCCGCCTGGCTCGCCCAGCCGCCAGCCCGGCAGGCGCATCATGTGCTGGATGCGGTGGGGGATTTGCTCGCGCTCGCGACGGCGGAGGAAGCGGCTTGAGGACGATCGATTATTTCGACCGCGCCGCCGAGCGCTGGCCGGACCGCATGGCGCTCGTCGCCGGCGATCTGCGGCTCAGTTTCGCCGAGGTCCGGGCGGCCACGCGACGGATCGCGGCGGCGATGGCGGCGTCGGGAATAGCGGTCCAGGAGCCGGTCGCCGTCTACGGACCCAACAGCGGCGACGTGCTGCTGTGCCTGCTCGGCCTGTGGCGTGCCCGCGGCGTTTGGGTGCCGGTGAACTCGCGGAACGCGCTGCCGGCCAATATCGCCTATCTCAACTACGTCCGGGCCGGCTGGCTCTTCTACCATTCGAGCGTCGCCGAGGATGCAAAGCGGCTGCTCGCCGAGGTCCCGACCCTCCGCCACGCAATCTGTCTCGACCGCGCCCTCGACGCGCATCCGTCGCTGGCGCGGTTCATGACAAGCGGCGACGGCATCGAGCCGCCCGATTGGGGCGACGCCTACGGCAATCCTCACGAGCTGGTCGGCATCATCCCGACCGGCGGGACGACCGGCCCGGCCAAGGGCGTGCGCGTCGCCAATCTCGGCTGGGGCACGATGGTCGAGACGGCGATGGGCGCCTGGGACGGTCGCACCGACGATCCGGTCTGCCTGACCGTGGCGCCGCTGACCCATGCCGCGGGACCGGTCGCGACCGCCTGCCTCGCCTTCGGCGCGACCATCGTGGTCATGCCGGGCTTCGACGCGCTGGGCGTGATGGAGCACATCGAGCGGTACCGCGTCAGCCACATGTTCCTGCCGCCGACGGCGCTCTATTCGCTCCTCGCCCATCCGCGGGTGCGGGAGTTCGATTATTCGAGCCTGCGAATCATGCTGCTCGCCGGCTCGGCGGTCTCGCCGGACAAGTTCCGCGAGGCCGTCGGCATTTTCGGCCCGTGCCTCTGCCAGAGCTACGGCCAGACCGAATCCCCGATGCTGACGACCTGGCTGCCGCCCGAGGCGGTGGCCGCGGCAGCCGCCGGCGACCATCCGGAGCGGCTCGCGAGCTGTGGGCTGCCGACGCGCTCCGTGCGGGTCGGGATCATGGACGATGCCGGCAATCTGCTGCCGCCCGGCGAGGCCGGCGAGATCGTGGTCCGCGGTGCGCTCGTCAGCGAGGGCTATTTCGAGCTCCCTACGGCGACCCAGGACGTCCGGACCTTCGGCTGGCATCACACCGGCGACGTCGCCCGGCGCGACGCGGACGGCTACGTCTATATCGTCGACCGCAAGAAGGACATGATCGTCACCGGCGGCTTCAACGTCTTCTCCGCCGAGGTGGAGGCGGCCGTCATGGAGCTGCCTCAGATCCGCGAATGCGCCGTGATCGGCGTGCCGGACGACCATTGGGGCGAGGCGGTCAAGGCGATCGTCGTCGGCGCCGGGATCGAGGCCGCGGCCGTGATCGAGCACTGCAAGGCGCGGCTGGGCGGCGTGAAGGCGCCGAAATCGGTGGAGTTCTGGCCCGAGATCCCGCGCACGCCGGCCGGCAAGTTCGACAAAAAGGCGATCCGGGGCCATTTCTGGCAGGATACGACGCGCAACGTGCACTGAGGTGGCGGATTGCGCTTCGCTTATCCGCCCTACGGCACCGAAGCGTCGGGCGGATAAGCGAAGCGCAATCCGCCAGTCCAACGCTAGGGACCAACCATGGCCAAGTACGAATGCCGGGTGAAGCTCGACGACATCGTCGCCATCGACATCCACACCCACGCCGAGATCTCGGGCCGGCAGCCGCGCGATCCCTGCTCGATCCTGTTCGACGAGCAGATGGCCAAGTACTTCAAGACAATGACCCGGCCGTCCATCCCAGAGGTCGCGCAGTATTACCGCGAGCACAAGATGGCCGCCGTCATCTTCCCGGTCGATTGCGAGGCCGAGATGGGGCATTGGCGCGTGCCCAACGAGGAGGTCGCCGAGGTCGCCCACGAGAACGCCGATGCGCTGATCCCCTTCGCCAGCATCGACCCGCACAAGGGCAGGATGGGCGTGCGCGAGGCGAGGCGGCTGATCGAGGAATACGGCGTCCGCGGCTTCAAGTTCCACCCTTCCGCGCAGGGCTTCTATCCCAACGACCGGATGGCCTACCGGCTCTACGAGATGATCGAGGCGGCGGGGCTGCCGGCGCTGTTCCATACGGGGCAGACCGGCGTCGGCGCCGGCGCGCCCGGCGGCATGGGGATCCGGCTCAAATACTCGAACCCGATCCACCTCGACGACGTGGCCGCGGATTTCCCGAAACTCACGATCATCGCGGCGCACCCTTCGTTCCCGTGGCAGGACGAGGCGCTGTCGGTGGCGACGCACAAGCCGACCGTCTACATCGACCTCTCGGGCTGGTCGCCGAAATACTTCCCGGCGAACCTGATCCAGTACTCGAACACGCTGCTGAGGCATCGCGTGCTCTTCGGCTCGGATTATCCGGTGATCGCGCCCGATCGTTGGATCGCGGATTTCGAGCACTTGCCGATCAAGCCGGAAGTGCGGCCGCTGATCATGAAGGAGAACGCCGCGAAGCTGCTCGGCCTCGCGCCAAAAGCGTAGCGAGCCGTCAGTTCCGGCGGTCGGGGCTCGGCAAGATGGCCCGATCGTCCGCCGAGAGGGCGTCCCAGGCGTCCTGGACATGCTTGCGGGCGATGTCCCACTTCATCATCAGCTCCTGCAGACCCTGGGCGGTCGGCCATTTGGAGCTCTCGTAGGTCGAGCCCCCCGCACGCGAAGTCGACGGATTCAACCTAGGCTTGTTATCAAAGGTAAAATTCGCTGAATCTCTCTCCAGTGCATTGCTCACGTATTTGACGAATTCGATCACGTCGCGAATAGCGCGTTCGGCGTGCTGCCGCTCTTTCAGCGCCTCGACATAGGTTCTTACAGGTTCAGTCACGACGTGCCTTCCTTCCCGGGTTCCCAGGGATCAACCCGGTCGTAGTCTTATAGGCGATGCCGAGGCCGGAATACAGCCTTAGCGTGCGAGCGATCATGCGAGGAATGCCTCATCGGTCAGCCAAGGCCGCAGATGGCCGGCGACCGTCTCGGCATAGCGGCGCCATGTCAGCCCGGTCATGAACTCGGCGCCCTGAAGTCCGCGCTGCCGCGCCGCCGGACGATCTGCGTGAACGCGCTCCAGCGTCTCGACGACCTCATCGAGGTCGCTCTCGCCCCAGCCTTCGGCGTCGTGCGCGGGCACAGGCGACTGGCGCATCAGGGGAAAGCACGTGTCCTCGCGGATGATGTCGAGATGCCCGGTATTGGCCGACAGGATGGTCGGCACGCCGCAGGCCAGGCACTCCATCGCGACCACATTCGTGCCGCCTTCCGCCCGGTTCGGGAAGAGCGCGACGTCCGCCTCGCGCATGAGCCGGGGCATGACGTCATTCGGCACCATGCCGAGATGGATGACCCGGTCGTCGGGAATGCCGTT
>DATGFU010000065.1:0-3376 GCA_035308865.1 Allostellaceae bacterium
AATTGACGAACCAGAAGCCGCGATACCCTTCGAGCCGCGGCACCGACATCAGGTTGTAGCGGCCGTCGATGTTGAAGTTCGCCGAATAGCCGCCGGCAAGGCCCTGGTCGACCAGCGTGCCTTCGGTCGTGAACACCCAGCCGTGATAGGGGCAGGTGAAGACCTTGTTGCTGCCGAATCTCTCGCGGCAGATGGTGACGCCGCGATGGGTGCAGCTGTTGTAGAACGCCTGCAGCCCGGCCTTGCGCGAACGCACGAAGATGAGGTCGCGCCCGGCGACGCGGCGGCGCACGAAATCGCCCGGCTTCTCGACCTCCGATTCGTGGCCGAGATAGAGCCAGCAGCGGCCGAAGACGCGCTCCCGTTCCTCCTCGAACACGGCCTGGCTGCGATAGGCGGCGCGGTTGACGCGGAAGGTCTGCCGTCCGCGATCGACCTCGACCAGCCTGCTCCCGTTCGTCATCGGCGCATTCACGTGAGCCTCCCAAGCTTGTCGGCGTTCGAACATGCCGGCGTTAGAAACGGTCCGCATGCGTACGGATTCCCGACCCCTTCCCGCAGGGTCTTGACAAAAGCATCGATCGAACGTTCGATAGCGTCAAGAGGCTTGTTATGCCCTGACGCATGAGGACCCGCTTCCGGGCCAGGAGGAACGATGGACGCCCCCTTCCGCTACAAGAAGCTCGGCTACGTCGCGGTCAACGCGACCGACCCGGCGGAAACCGCCGATTTCGTGGAGAATGTGCTCGGCCTCGACCGCGCGGGCACGTCGGATGCCGGCGAGATCTTCTTCCGCTGCAGCCTCGACCACCACAACATCATCGTGCAGAAGGGCGCCGAGGCCGGCACCAAGCGGGTCGGCTGGGAGCTCGAAAGCGGTGCCGACCTGACCCGCGCCTTCGATCACTTCACCCGCATCGGGCTGAAGCCGGTCGAGGTGGACGGCGCCGAGGCGAACCGCCTCGGGGTCGGCCGCGCCTTCCGGTTGCGCGAACCGAACACCGGCGCCGAGTTCGAGTACTACGACCGGATCCGCCAGACCATCGTCCCGTTCGCCAAGCGGCTGGGCAACATCCAGCGGCTCGGCCATGTCGTGCTCAGCGTGCCGAACCTCCGGGAAGCCGTCGATTACGTCACGCAGAACATGAATTTCCGGGTCTCGGACAATGTCGGCGAGTTCGTGGCGCTGATGCGCTGCTGGCCCAACCCGTTCCACCACTCCTTCGCGCTCGGCCAGTCGCGCACCGGCAAGCCGGGCCATCACCACATCAATTTCATGGTGACCTCGGTCGATGACGTGGGCCGCCTGTTCTGGCGCTCGCGCAAGGCCAATGTGCGGGTCGTCTTCGGCCCCGGCCGCCATCCGCCCTCCGACAGCGTCTGCCTCTACATCCTCGGCCCCGACAATCTGATGTGGGAATACAGCTACGGCATGGAGGAATTCCCCGAGACCGGCGCCCGCGAGCCGCGCCTGATGTCCTCGCGGCCGGAGGATTTCGATTTCTGGGGCGCCATACCCGAGCCCGAGTTCATGAACCCCCAGGGCGCGGTCGAGCAGGCTGTCGCCTGAGAAGCGGGAGAGCGATCGCATGAGCCAGAAGGTGCGCGTCTGCGCCAGCGCCGACATCGCCTCGGACCGGCCCTCGAAATACGAGGTGGAGGGGGCGGGTGCGCTGGCGATCTACCATGTCGAGGGCAGCTACTACGCCACCAGCGACGTCTGCACGCATTCGACGGCGTCGCTCTCCGAGGACGGCGAGCTCGAGGGGTTCGTGATCGAGTGCACGTGGCACGGCGGCCGGTTCGACATCAGGACCGGCGACTTCCTGTCGATGCCCTGCACCGAGCCGCTGAAGACCTACCCTGTATCCGTCGAGGGCGGCGATCTCTTCGTGACGCTCGACTGAGTATTTTCCCAAGACAGGATGAGGCACGATGAGCGAGCCGCAGGATGCTCCGCAGTTCCCTGAAGGCGTAGCCGTGGTGGCCGGCGGCTCGGGCGGGCTCGGCCGCGCGGCCTGCGAGGCCATGGCCCGGCAGGGCAGCAACGTCGCCATCATCTACCGCAGCAAGGACGCGAATGCGGCGGCCGCGGTCGAAGCGGTGCGGGGCCATGGCGTCGAGGCCGAGACGTACAAGCTCGACCTGACCGACAGCGCCCTCTGCGAGTCCACACTCGCCGCCATCGCGGAGCGTTTCGGGCGCATCCACACGGCGGTCTACGCCGCCGGCCCGTCGATCACGATCAGCCATCTGAGCCGGATCGCCCCCGAGGAATTCCAGCGCGTCCTCATTGCCGACGTCCAGGCCTGCTTCAATTTCGTGCGCGCGGTCCTGCCCCATCTGCGGGTCAAGGGCGGCGCCGCGATCGGCGTGACCACCGAGCAGCTGGACCGGGTGTCGTTGCGCGGCGGCCTCTCGTCGGTCCCCAAGGCGGCCGTGGACAAGATGTTCCAGGTGATCGCCAAGGAGGAGGCCCGGTTCGGCATCCGTGCCGCCACCCTGCGGGCCGGTTGGGTCGATACCGGACTCGGGAACGAGGCGCTCTCGACCAAGATGTCGGAGGAGGCGCGCAAGGCGCTGCTGGCCGGCATTCCGCTCGGCCGCATGGGCGACGCCTACGAGATCGGCGAATCCATCGCCTTCCTGGCCTCGCGCCGCGGCGGCTACATCACCGGCGTCTCGCTGACGGTGAACGGCGGGTCGCACCTGTGACCTCGGCGCCTTATCGATGGATTATAGCCGGGGTTCGCGAGCCTCGGGAAAGGAAGCGGGAGGCGCTGTCATGACATTGACGACGGACCGGTACGTCAGCATGGCGCAGGTGCGGGACCGGGCCGAACTGGCCCGGTCGATCGTCGGCGACGGTGTTGTCGCCATGCTTAATCTGTTACGATTTCGCGCGGTGGCGGACTATTCGGAGTCGCCGGAACTTGCGCCGGAAGCGCCGATCAGCGGCGCCGAGGCCTATGCACGCTATCTCGAGCTGCTGAAACCGCGCATGATTGCGAGAGGCGGCGAAATTCTATTTTGGGGGGACAGCGGCCCCTTCCTCGTCGGCCCGGAACAGGAATGCTGGGACAAGGTTCTCATCGTCCGCTGGCCGAGCCTGAGGATGCTTGCCGGCAGCCAGTCCGATAGCGAGTATCTGGCCGTCGCCGGGCACAGAACGGCGGCGCTCGAGGATTCCCGTCTTCTTCCGATCCGGCAATTGCAATGAGGCGAGCCATCCGGTCCTAGTGTCGTCATTCTGACGGATGGTTCAGCATCCTCCATGCCGTCATGCCCGGCCTTGTGCCGGGCATCCACGTCGGGCAGCGGCGCATCGGCCCGACGTGGATGGCCGGGACGGGCCCGGCCATGACGGTGGGGAGGT
>DATGFU010000066.1:0-2035 GCA_035308865.1 Allostellaceae bacterium
TGGCGTAGCGCTCAGGATGGCCACGGGCGTAGCTTACCTCCGTCACCAGCAGCAGGAACCCGCTCCCGCCTTCCCCGGACTCCGCCTCCAGCTGGGCCGCGCCGGCCAGCATCACCGCCTTGAGCTTGCGATCCTTGGCGCCGTACCAGCGCTGCATCGGCAGGAAGCGCGGCACGACGGAATCGAGGAAGGTCGCGGCTTCGCGGCCGCGCAGCAAATCCGACCAGCCGTTGGGCGTCACGAGCGTGAGATAATCCGGCTCGGTCTCGGGGCGGCTGCCATCGGCGAACCCGTCGATCCGGCCGGGCTCGATGAGCGCGAACCAGAAGAAATGATGCCCCTGGAGCGTCAGCGTGTAGGGGCGCTCCGTGATCGCGGGGAACATGGTGCGGCCGATCAGCTCGACCGGAATCCGGCCGCGGCAGGACGAGAGGTCGAGCTCCACCGGCTGCGCCGTGCGGGCGAGGTTCACCACGCAGAGGATCAGCTCGTCCTCGAAGCGGCGCAGATAGGCCAGGACCTTGCGGTTGCTCGGATAGAGGAAGCTGAGCGTGCCACGCCCGAAAGCCCGGAAGCCGCGGCGCACGCCCAAGAGGCGGCGCGTCGCGTTGAGCAGCGACGAGCCCAACCGGTTCTGCGCCTCGACATTAAGCGCCAGGTAGCCGTAGACCGGGTCCTGGACGGCCGGGAGATAGAGCCGAGCCGGATCGGCCCGGGAGAACCCGCCATTGCGGTCGACCGACCACTGCATCGGCGTTCGCACGCCGTCGCGGTCGCCGAGATAGACGTTATCGCCCATGCCGATCTCGTCGCCGTAGTAAAGCACCGGCGTGCCGGGCAACGAGAGCAGAAGCGAGTTCAGCAGATCAATCTTGGTGCGGTCGTTGTCCATCAGCGGCGCCAACCGCCGGCGGATGCCGAGATTGATCCGCATGCGCGCGTCGTTGGCGTAGTAGCCCCAGAGGTAGTCGCGCTCCCGGTCGGTGACCATCTCGAGCGTCAACTCGTCGTGGTTCCTCAGGAAGATGGCCCACTGGCAGTTGTCGGGCAGATCCGGCGTCTGGCGCAGGATGTCCGTAATCGGGTGCCGGTCCTCCTGCGCCACCGCCATGTAGATGCGTGGCATCAGCGGGAAGTGGAACGCCATGTGGCATTCGTCGCCGTCGCCGAAATACGGCAGCACGTCCTCAGGCCACTGATTGGCCTCGGCCAGAAGCATGCGGCCCTGGTAACGGGCATCGATCTCGGCGCGAAGCCGGCGCAGGATGACGTGCGTCTCGGGGAGGTTCTCGTTGATCGTGCCTTCGCGCTCGCAGAGATAGGGCACCGCGTCGAGCCGTAGCCCGTCGACCCCGAGATCGAGCCAGAACCGCATCGCGTTGAGCACCGCCCGCACCACGGCCGGGTTGTCGAAGTTCAGGTCCGGCTGATGCGAATAGAAGCGGTGCCAGTAGTATTGGCCGGCCACCGGGTCCCAGGTCCAGTTGGAGGTCTCGGTGTCGCAAAAGATGACCCGGGTGCCCGCGTATTTCTGGTTGGTGTCGGACCAGACGTAGAAGTCGCGGTAGCGGCTGCCGCGCTTGGCCAGCCGCGCCCGCTGGAACCACGGATGCTGGTCGGACGTATGGTTGACCACCAGTTCCGAGATGATGCGCAGCCCGCGCCGGTGAGCCTCCTTCACGAAGGTCCGGAAGTCGCCGAGCGTTCCATAGGATGGGTGGACGTTGCGGTAATCGGCAATGTCGTAGCCGTCGTCGCGCAGCGGCGACGGGTAGAACGGCAGCAGCCAGATCGCTGTCACGCCCAGGCTTTCGATGTAGTCAAGCTTGCTGATCAGGCCGGGGAAATCGCCGATGCCGTCGTCGTTGCCATCGGCGAAAGCCTTGATATGCAGCTGGTAGATGATCGCGTCCTTGTACCAGGCGGGATCGGACGCGGGCGAGACGACCAGCTTTGCGGTCGCGGGCTGGGCGCGCCTGGTGGTGCGGACCCCGGATACCGCCGGGGCTTCCGTGGGTCGTTCAAGCAGAATGGC
>DATGFU010000067.1:0-10629 GCA_035308865.1 Allostellaceae bacterium
TCTTCATCTCGTGCGCGATGCGCCGCGCGACATCGGCCCAGGCCGCCTTGCGCTGCGCCGAGAGCAGTTCGGTGATGTCGTCGAAGGTGACGACGAACTCGCGCTCGCCCGACTGACCCTGCTCGGCCGCGATGCGCACGAGGAATACCATGGCCCGGCCACGCGACAGCACGCGGATCTGGCCCTCGACCAGCCGGTCGGGACTGGCCAGCGCCTCCTCGACGAGCGGCGCCATTTCCGGCACCACGACGGCCAGCCGCTGCCCCAAGAGATCTCCGGCCTCAAGGCCGAGCAGCGTGGCGGCCGAGCGGTTGGGCAGGTGGATCACACCCTGCGCGTCGAGCCCCATCACGCCGGCCGAGACGCCCGACAGCACCGCCTCGGTGAACCGGCGGCGCAGCTCGAGCTGGGCGTTGGCGGCGACCAGCTCCTGGCGCTGCCCGGCGATCTGCTCGGTCATCCGGTTGAAGGCGCGGCTCAGCGTCGCAAACTCGTCGTTTTCCTGCGTCTCGTCGGCACGAGCCGAAAGATCGCCGCTGCGCACCGCCTCGGCGGCCACGACCAAGCCGATGATGCGCCTAGAGATCCCCGACGCCACGTTGAAGCCGACCCAGATCGACGCCAGCAGCAGCAGCAACGCCACCGCCGCAAAGATCAGGATGAAGCTGATCTGGTAGCTGGAACGCTGCGTCTCGAGCCGCTCGTATTGATCCACCACCTCGTTGGTGAGCGCGACGTGGTTCAGGATTTGCGACTCGATCGGCCGACCGACATAGAGCACGGCATTCGGCAGGCCGGCGATCCTCACCAGCGCGCGCACCTCGTTGCTGCTGTTGAAGATCACCGAATCCGGGGCGTAGGGACCGGCCCGCAGCGTTGCCAGCGCATCCGCCGGCAGCGGATCGATGTCGAGCGCGAAGCTGAGCGCCGAGCGCCCGAGCACGGTGTGGGACACGCCGTCGATCTCGATCACCTCGGCCTCTGTCAGCGAGCGCAGCCAGACCTCGCGGTCGAGGAGGTTGTTCAGCTCCTCCTCGCTGCCGATCACCTTCAGCGCATAGACGCTGATGTCGTCGGCCATGCGGATCGCGTCGTTGCGGATCGTCTTCTCGTGTTCCTCGCGATAGGCCTGGGCGACGGCACGGGACTCCGAGACGGCGGTCCGCACCTTCTCCGAGAACCACGACTGCATGCCGACCGACAGCAGCACGTAGGAGAGGATGAGGAACACGATGGTCGGCGTGATCGCCACCGCCGAGAACAGGATGACCAGCCGGATATGGAGCCGCGAGCCGGCGAGGCCGCGCCGACGCTGCGCCCAGAGCTGCACGAACTGGTTTGCGACCACCGCGCCGAACACCAGGAGCAACACCAGGTTGACGGTGAGCAGCGCGATGACGGTGGGCCCGTCCGGCCCGACCGGCGAGGCGCGGGTCAGCAGAAAATAGGTGCCGAGACCCGAGATGATCGAGGCGACCGTGAGCGCGAAGGCGGCCTTGCGCCCGAGCCCGACACGCACCGCCCAGCCGATCAGCGGACGCAGGGAATGGCCGGCGGGCGCGGCCGGAGTGTCGGTCACGGATCCTGCCGGACGCAGCAGTGCCCGAGGGCCGGCGCGCCTGTCATCAACCTAATCACGACACCTATTTTAGGCCGCGGACAACCCGGATGTCTAATTCGCGGATCTTCTTACGCAGCGTGTTGCGATTCACCCCGAGGATTTCGGCCGCCTTGATCTGATTGCCGCGGGTCGCATTCAGCGTCAGCGAGATCAGCGGCCGTTCGACCTCCCGCAGCACGCGGTCATAGAGGCCCACCGCCGGCAGCCCGTCCTCATGCGCGGCGAAGTACTCCCTGAGATGGCGCTCGACCGCCTGCCCCATGCCCTCCTGCCGGGGATCATCGGTGCCGTCGACGGCCCGCGCGGCGCCGGCCAGCTCCTGCTCGATCACGTCGGCGTCGAGGACGTCCTGCGCGTAAAGCGCGGCGATGCGCCGCGCGAGATTCTCCAGCTCGCGGATATTGCCCGGCCAGCGGTGGCGCTTGAGCCGGTCCAGCGCCCGCGGAGTCAGGCTCTTCTGGGGCAGCCCCTGCTCCGCCGCCTTGCCGAGGAAGTGCCGGACGAGCGCCGGGATGTCCTCGGTGCGCTCCCGCAGCGGCGGCAGGCGCAGCGGCACGACATTGAGGCGATAGAACAGATCCTCACGGAACAGACCCTGGCGGATGTGCTGCTGCAGATCGCGATGGGTCGCCGCGACGATGCGGACATCTGCGCGAATCGGCGTCTTGCCGCCGATCGTCGTGTACTCGCCGGCCTGCAGGACGCGCAGCAGGCGCGTCTGCGCCTCCAGCGGCATGTCGCCGATCTCGTCGAGGAAGAGCGTTCCGCCTTGCGCCTGCTCGAATCGCCCCTGGCTGCGGGCGACCGCGCCCGTAAAAGCTCCTTTCTCGTGACCGAACAGCTCGCTTTCGATCAGCTCGCGCGGAATCGCCGCCATGTTGACCGGCACGAAACGGCCGTTCCGCCGCTTGCCGTAATCGTGGAGCGCGCGGGCGACCAGCTCCTTGCCGGTGCCGCTCTCACCGTTGATCATGACGGTGAGATCGGTCGCGATCAGCCGGGCGATCATCCGATAGATCTCCTGCATTGCCGGCGACCGGCCGATCAGCGGCAATTGCTCCTCGATCTCGGAGGTCTCGGGCGCCTCGGTCGCCTCCGGCACCGACAGGGCGCGGTCCACCACCTGGACCAACTCGCCGAGATCGAAGGGCTTGGGCAGGTACTCGAAGGCGCCGCGCTCGCTCGCCCGCACGGCCGTCATCAGCGTGTTCTGCGCGCTCATGACGATGACCCGCAGGGCCGGGCGGCGCTGGCGGATGCGCGGGATCAGATCGAGCCCGTTCTCGTCCGGCATGATCACGTCGGTGATGACGAGGTCGCCCTCGCCCTCCTCGACCCACTGCCAGAGCTGCGCGGCCGTGCCGGTGGTGCGGACCTCGTGGCCGAGCCGGCCCAGCGCCTGGTGAAGAACGGTGCGGATCGCCTTGTCGTCGTCCGCCACGAGGATGGTGGCAGGCGCCATGCTCACGCTCCGGCCTCCCGGCCGGCCATAGGGAGGAGCACGCGGAAGGCGGTGCGGCGGACCTGGCTCTCGAAGTCGACGACTCCGCCATGGTCGCCGACGATCTTCGCGACAAGCGCGAGGCCGAGGCCGGTCCCGTTTCGCTTTGTGGTCACGAACGGATCGAACAAGTGCATGCGTATATCCTCGGGAATGCCCGGGCCGTTGTCCCGCACGGAAACGACGAGCGGGAGGTGCAGCCGGCTGTCGCTGCCCCGCACCGCAAGCTTGATGCCATGCTGGTAGGAGGTCGAGAGCGCAATCTCGCCGCCGTCTGCGGGAACCGCCTCGGCGGCGTTCTTGACCAGATTCAGGAAGACCTGCACCAGCAGGTCATGATTTCCGAGGACCGGCGGGAGCGACGGGTCGTAGGTCTCGATGAACCGCACGTGCCGCGCGAAGCCGTTCTGCGCGACCTTGCGCACCCGCTCCAGCACCTCGTGGATGTTGACCGGCCGCCGCTCGATCGGCCGTGCATCGCTGAATACGTCCATCCGGTCGACCAGCATCCGGATGCGGTCGACCTCGTCCCGGATAAGCGTGGTCAGCTCCCGGTCGGCCGGGCCGACCGTCTGTTCGAGCAGCTGCGCCGCGCCGCGGATGCCGGACAGCGGGTTCTTGACCTCGTGCGCCAGCATCGCCGCCATGGCGCTGACCGAGCGGGCGGCGTGCCGATGCGTGAGCTGGCGGTCGATCTTGGCGGTTAGCGACAGCTCGTGAATGACCAGCACCACGTCGCCCGACGGCTCGCTTACGGAGCCCTGGACCGAGACGACGGCCCTCCCGAACCTCGGCCCCTCGAGAGTGATTCCGTGCTCGCTGACGCTCGTGCTGCCGGTCCGCGCCGCCTCGATCAGCGCGAAAACCGGACTGTCGATCGCAAGGATCTCGCTGAGCGGAACGCTGAACAGAACGCCGATCCCGCCCTGGAACAACTGCTCCGCCGCCGGATTGAGTCCGCGGATTCGGTTCCCGCCGTCGATGACGACCACCGCGATCGGCAGCGCAGCCAGAACGCCGGCCGCGTCGGGCGAGGCACCGATGCGGCCGCGCTCGACCGGAAGCGACCGCGCGTTCACGCGGCCTCCCGCTCGAGGAACGGTTCGTAGAACTGCCGGATCGCCGCGCGCAGCCGGGCGAGATCCGCGACCTGGTTGACGCCCGCGCGGAACTCGGCCGATCCGGCAAGTCCCTTCGAGTACCAGGCGACGTGCTTGCGGGCCATGCGGATGCCGGTCTCGGTGCCGTAATGGGCGACCATGTCCTCGAGATGGCCGAGCACCGTCGCGGCCTGCACATCGATCGGCGGATCGGGCAGGTGGCGTCGGTGCCGGAGGTATTCGATCACCTGCCGGACGAACCAGGGACGGCCGTAGGTGCCGCGGCCGACCATCACGCCGTCGGCGCCGGACTCGTCGAGCGCTTCCGCCGCCGCTTCGACCGTGGTGATGTCGCCGTTCACGATGACCGGAATGCCGACGGCTTCCTTCACGCGGCGGACGAAGGCCCAATCTGCCCTGCCCTCGTAGAATTGCTGGCGCGTGCGCCCGTGGATCGTGACCATCCGGATGCCGCAGGCTTCCGCGATGCGGGCCAGCGACGGGGCGTTGAGGCTGTCGCGGTCCCAGCCCATGCGCATCTTGAGCGTCACCGGCACGCGCACGGCGCGGACCGTCGCTTCGAGGATGCGCGCAGCCGCCGGCTCGTCGCGCATCAGCGACGATCCGGCATGGCCGTTGACCACCTTCTTCACCGGGCAGCCGAAATTGATGTCGATGATCTCGGCCCCCAGATCCTCATTGAGCCTGGCGGCGTCCGCCATGACCTGCGGTTCGCAGCCGGCGAGCTGGACCGCCACGGTCCCCTCCTCCGGCGACCGCTCGATCATCTTCATGGATTGCCGGGTCTGGCGGATCATCGCCTGGCTGGCGATCATCTCCGAGACCACCAGGCCGGCACCATGCCGCTTCACGAGCCGGCGGAACGGCATATCGCTGACGCCGGACATCGGCGCCAGCAGCACCGGGTCGTCCAACGTTACCGTTCCAAGGCAAATGCTCATTCTTTAATCAGACTCAATGTCGTGCTTAATTACTAAGCACCCTAGCGCGCCCATCTCGCAGGTGCAACATAAGAAGCGCGCCTTGCTGCCGCCAACCGCCCTCATTAGGTTGCCCGCATGACGGAAAACACCCCGGCGCGCGACGTGCACGCCCTGATCGTCGCGGCGGGCCGCGGCTCTCGGCTCGGCGGCGCGGTGCCGAAGCAGTACCGGCAGCTCGCCGGACAGCCTGTGCTCCGCCGGACGATCCTGGCGTTCATGGCGCATACTCGGGTGCGCTCGGTGCTGGTCGCGATCCATCCCGACGACCGGGCGCTCTATGACGGCGCCGCCGCCGGTCTCGATCTGAGGGCACCGGTCGCCGGCGGCGCCACCCGGCAGGATTCCGTCCGCAACCTGCTCGAAGCGGTCGATGCCGGGCTCGATGACATCGTGCTGATCCATGATGGGGCGCGGCCCCTCGTCTCGACCGGCGTGATCGACCGGACGCTGGCCGCGCTCGATCGCCACGACGGCGCCATCGCCGCCGTGCCTGTCGCCGACACGCTGAAGCGCGGCGCCGAGGGAAGGATCGCCGACACGGTCGACCGCTCGGGCTTGTGGCGGGCCCAGACGCCGCAAGGGTTCCGCCACGCGGCGATCCTGGCGGCGCATCTTGACGCCGCGGGGCTGGAGCTGACGGACGATGCGGCGGTAGCGGAACGGGCGGGGCTGACAGTCGGATTGGCGATGGGCGACGACGACAATTTCAAGATCACGACGGAGACGGATCTGGCCGCGGCTGAGCGGCTGGTTTTGAGTCGCCTCGGTGATGTGCGGACGGGCATGGGCTTCGACGTGCACCGGCTGGTGCCGGGCGACGGCTGCTGGATCAACGGCCTCAAGATCCCGCACGACCGCAGCCTGCTCGGCCATTCCGACGCGGATGTGGGCCTTCACGCATTGACCGACGCCATCCTCGGTGCGATCGGTGCCGGCGATATCGGCCAGCATTTCCCGCCGAGCGATCCGACGTGGCGCGGCGCTGCGTCGGATGCATTCCTGCGTCATGCGGCCGGGCTCGTCGTGGCGCAGGGCGGCGTCATCGCCCATTGCGACGTGACGATCCTCTGCGAGAAGCCCAGGATCGGTCCGCATCGCGCGGCGATGGTCGCCCGCATCGCGGAAATTCTCGGTGTCGAGACGCGCCGCGTCAGCGTGAAGGCCACGACCACCGAGGGATTGGGCTTCACCGGGCGCGAGGAAGGGATCGCGGCACAAGCCATCGCCACCGTCCGCCTGCCGTTCCGCGATGCCGGCTGACGACCTCGCCGCCCGCGTTCTCGACGCCTGCCGCGCCAGAGGCTGGCGGCTCGGCACGGCCGAGTCCTGCACGGGTGGCCTGGTTGCCGGCGCGCTGACCGAGATTGCCGGGGCCTCGGACGTAGTAGAGGCGGGACTCGTCACTTATTCGAATGCGGCGAAGACCCGCTTCCTCGGCGTTCCGGCCGAGCTGATCCAGGCGGTCGGCGCGGTCAGCGAGGAGGTCGCGCGCGCCATGGCCGAGGGCGTGCTGCGCGTCCTGCCGGAAGCCCATCTCGCCGTGTCGGTGACAGGTATCGCCGGCCCGGGCGGGGCGACCCCGGGAAAGCCGGTCGGGCTCGTGCATTTCGGCCTGGCCGTGCGGGACGCCGAGACGCGGCATCGCCGGGAAGTCTTCGTAGGCGACCGCAGTGCGGTGCGCCGTAGTTCGGTCTTGTGCGCGCTGGAGATGCTGCTGGCCGCCTGCGAGTAGACGGGTCGGACGTTCTCATGCGCTGACGCTTCGGATAGGCTTGCGGGAGGCTGTATCGGGGGCGGGACAGTGGCAGCCTCACTTGGATCTTCGCTTGAGGACCGTCCCGGCGAGCTTGCCGCGTCGGGCGGCTGGTTTCGCCGGATCGGACTCCGGCGGGTCAGGCTCTCCTGTGGTCTCGTCCTCTTCACCTATGTCTCGACCCACCTCCTCAACCACTCGCTCGGCAACATTTCGGTCGAGGCCATGGAAGCCGGCCTCGCGGTACAAAAGGTCCTGTGGCAGGGCTATGTCGGTACCCTCGCCCTGTACACCGCGCTCGTCACCCATTTCGCGCTGGGGCTGTGGGCGTTCTACGAGCGGCGCCACTACGGCTGGACGCGCGCCGAGATCCTCCAGGCCCTCCTCGGCGCCTCGATTCCGCCACTGCTGATCAACCACCTGCTGGTGACGCGGATCGACCTGCTCATCTACGGGACGGAGAAGGGCTACGCCCAGGAGCTCTATTCGTTCTGGGTCGCCTCACCGCTTCTCGGCTGGATCCAGGTGACGGTGCTGATCGTCGCCTGGACGCATGGCTGTATCGGCCTCTATTTCTGGCTGCGGCTGAAGCCGTTGTTCAGCCGATGGGGACCGGTGCTGCTGGCGCTAGCCCTGATCGTTCCGATGCTGGCCTTGCTCGGCTATTACCAGGGCGGCAGGACCGTCACGCTCCTGGCCGCCGATCCCGCATGGCGAGCGGTCAACCTCGTGCCGCATCTGGCCGGAACGCCGGGCGAGTCCGCCGCCCTCGCGGCCCAGCGGAGCCGCCTCCTGCTGCTCTACGGCGTCATGCTCGGGCTGATCCTGGCCGCACGAGGGCTGCGCGCGTGGCTGGAGCGCCGGCACGGATCGTTCCGGCTATCCTATCCCAACGGGCGCACGCTCGTGGTGCCGCACGGATTCAGCGTGCTTGAGGCGAGCCTCATGGGGCGGGTGCCGCATGCTTGCGTGTGCGGCGGTCGGGCGCGCTGTTCCACCTGCAGGATCCGGATCTGCGGCGAGTGCCCGAACCTGCCGCCGCCCAGCCCGGTCGAACGCGCCGTGCTGCAGCGATGCGGCGCCGGTCCTTCGGTGCGTCTGGCGTGCCAGCTCCGCCCAGCGACGGATCTTGCGATCGTTCCGTTGCTGCCACCGACGACGCGAGCAGCCGACATCCGCAACCCGGCCCACCCGATGATCGGCGAGGAGCGGTTTGTCGTCGTGATGGTCGTCGACATGCGAGATTCGACCGGCCTCGCCGAGCAGAAGATGCCGTTCGACACGGTGTTCGTAATCGATCGCTTCATCGACGTCGTGGGCCATGCCATCTCGGAGGCGGGCGGGCGGCCGAACCAGTTCATCGGCGACGGGCTGCTCGCGATGTTCGGCGTCGATTGCGATCCGGAGCCGGCTTGCCGGCGCGCGCTCCAGGCCGCGGTCGCGATCGGCGCCGCGGTCGAGGCGCTGAACCGGTCTCTCGCGGCCGATCTCGAAAGGCCGATCCGGTTCGGAATCGGGATCCACGGCGGCAGCGCCGTGGTCGGAGAGATCGGTTACGGCAGCAACCGGGTACTGACCGCACTTGGCGATCCCGCAAACGTCGCATCGCGCCTCGAAGCACAGTGCAAGACCTTCGGGGCGGAAGTCGTCGTTTCGGACGAGACCTGCCGGACCGGCGGGGTCTCGGCGCACGACCTGCCGTTGGCGGTCGTCGAGATGCGTGGCCGTGTTGCGCGGGTTGCCGTCCGCATAGCGACGCACGCTGCGGACCTGGCGCCGCTGACGCCGGCAGGACAGGCGGCGGCGCGCCCCACCTAGGCTGAGGACCTATTCTGCCTCGGCGAGAGACGCCAGCTCCTCCTCGGCGTGCAGCACCAGGAACCTGCCGTCGCGGCTGATCCAGCCCTCACGCTGCCATTCGGCAAGCTGACGGTTGACGTTCTCCCGCGAGGCGCCGACCAGCCGCGCGATCTCGCTCTGCGACAGCTTCACATTGATCCGCCGACCGCGCGGCGTCGCCACGCCATCGCTCGCCGCGAGCTGCAAGACACAGCGGGCAAGCCGCGTCTCGAGCCCATGGAACTGCATCTCCTCGACTTGGCGCGAGGTCGCCCGCAGCCGGCCGCATAGGAGTTCGATCAGCCTGAAGGATACATCCGGGTTCTGCTTGATCAGTGGCAGGAGATCGCGGGCGCGAACGATGAGCAGCTCTGTCGCCACGAGCGCCGTCGCGCTGGCCGTGCGCTCCTTGCCGTCCAGCACGGCGATCTCGCCGAAGACGTCGAGCGGCCGCATCACGTTGAGGACGAGCTCCCGGCCTTCGGCCGAGGTGACGGTGATGTTCACCCGCCCGGTGACTACCGCCATCACGCTGTTCCCGGGATCGCCGCGCTCGAAGATCGTCCCGTTGGCCGGATAGCGCTGGGTCACGCTGCGCGTCGCCAGTTCGTCGAGCTGTTCCGGTGTCAGCTGCTGAAGCAGCCAGCTGCGCGCCAGGAGAGCGCGGCGCTGCGCAAGATCAAGCTGAGACATGCATCCCCCGGCAGGACTGAGCGCTCAGGCAGAGCGCATTCTAGCACGAGGCCGGACGGCGAACCGCCCTTGTGACGGCCATCACAGATCCCGGCGTTGGCATCGGCAATAACACCTCCCAGCCCACTGCCCCGCTCCCTCGACCAAGCAGGTTTTCGGACGCCGGGGCGGCCATCCAACGCGAGGAATGGTCCTCGCGGATCTCTGATGACTGGAGGAAATGATGCGTAAGTCCATGCTGGCCGCCTCGGCCGTTGCGTTACTGGCGAGCCCCGCATTCGCCGGCAATATCGTCCCGCCGACCACGACGCCGGTGACCGTCTCCACGGTTCCGTCGAACGGCGACGTCAACCCCTACGGCGTCGCGTTCGTGCCTCAGGGGTTCCCGATGGTCGAGGGCGGCCTCGTCCCGGGCGACATCCTCGTCTCGAACTTCAACAACGCGCAGAACCTGCAGGGCACCGGCACTACGATCATGCGGATCGCGGCCGATGGCACCACCTCAGTGTTCTACCAGGGCCTGCCGTCCCTGGGACTGTCCACGGGCCTGCAGGTCCTCAAGGAAGGCTATGTCTTCGTGTGCAACTTCCCGACGGTCGACGGCACCTCGGCGACGGCGCAGCCCGGGTCGCTGATGATCCTCGGGCCGGGCGGCCACGTCCACGAGCAGATCGGGCTGCCGATGATCAACGGTCCGTGGGACATGAAGCTCCACGATTTCGGCGATCACGTCTCGGCCTTCATCGCCAGCGCGATCGAGGGCACCGTCACCCGGCTCGACTTTGCGCTCGGCCAGGGTCCGCTCGGCATCGACCTCACGGCCTTTACCGTGGTCGCCTCCGGCTACCAGCACCGCGGCGACCCGGCGGCCCTGTTCGTGGCGCCCACCGGCCTCGCCTATGACGCCGCGAGCGACACGCTCTACGTCGCTTCGACCGACGACAATGCGGTCTACGCCGTGCATCGCGCCGCATCCCGCGAGAAGGCGGCGAACAAGGGTGCGCTGGTCTACAGCGATCCCATGCACCTGCACGGCGCTCTGGCGATGCAGCTCGCGCCCAACGGACATTTGCTGGTGACCAACAGCGACGTCATCAACAGCGATCCGAACCAGCCGA
>DATGFU010000068.1:0-8758 GCA_035308865.1 Allostellaceae bacterium
GTCTCACGGAAGCCGGCAAGCTGGTGTTGTCGCGAGCCAGTTACGGACTGCAGTAACGGGGATCGCTCAGCCCGGCAATCCCAGCGCCCTGAGGCGCGGCTCGAACTCGGCCAGCAGCGCCTCGTAGACCGGGCGCTTGAAGCCGACGATGAGTTTGGCGAGCTCGTCGCGCCGCGCCCATCGCCAGGCGCTGAACTCGGCGTCGTGGCCATCGATGCGGATGTCGCGGTCAGATCCCAGAAAGCGCAGCGCGAACCAGCGCTGCGCCTGGCCGCGCCAGCGTTCCCCCTTCCAGACCTTGCCGACCAGCTCCGGCGGCAGGTCGTAGACGAGCCAATCCTCGCTGGCGAAGAGAATCTCGGCGGCGTCCGTGCCGATCTCTTCCTTCAGCTCGCGCTTGGCCGCCGTCTCGGGATCCTCGCCGTGGTCGATCCCGCCTTGCGGCATCTGCCAGGCACCCGGCGTGTCGATGCGCTGCCCGACCCAGGCCAGTCCTGTCGGATTGAGCAGCATCAGGCCGACATTCCGCCGGTACTCCGGTCCCGGCGCGGCGGCGCGGACGACCGGTAGCATGTCAGCGCTCTGCCATGTCAACGCGCCGGGGCGGCGGCGAGGGGTTTCGGCGACGGCTCCCTGGCCACCATCGCTGAGACCGGCGCCATCACCAGCCCACGCGACTCCAGGGTCGGCGCCCAGGCCGCCACCCGCTCGATCACCGACGGCTCGGCCGAGCCGATCGCAATCGCGGCGCCGTCCTGGCGGGCGATCGCCTCGATCTCCTTGAGCCGCCGATCGACCGCGTCGCGCCCCGGATCGTCGGCGTCGAGCTGCCGCGAGGTAGCGGCGAAGGGGAGGCCGATCTCCGCCGCGATCGCCGACGCCGCGTTCTCGGCGGCTGCGCGGTTGTCGATATAGAGCAGGCCGCGCCGGCGGATGTCCTCCAGCACGGGCTGCAGCCCGGCGCGCTGGCCGACGAACCGGCCGCCCTCGTACCCGACCATGCCGACATAGCCGCTGGCCTGGCCCATCATCCATTCGAGCCGGCCGATATTGGCGCCGACATCCAGCGTCGTCCGGAGCCCGTTCGGGCCGAGATCGACATGGGCCGGATCGGAGGGCTCCATCGGCAGGTCGAGCAAGACCTCGTGGCCCGATTCCCGGGCGAGGCTGATCCACTGCCCGACCTGCTTCCGATAGGGCATGAAGGCCAGCGTCACCGACCCGGGCAGGTCGCGGATGGCGCTGTCCGTGAGCGTGGCGGAGGTCGCCAGCCCGTCCACGATCACGGCGATCCGCGGGCGCTTGTCATTGCGGTCGAAGGGCCGCGCGTATTCCTGCCACGACGCCCGGCCGTCGGCGGCAATCACCGGCAGCGGGCCGTTCGGCGAGGCTTCGGACAGGGGGTCGCCGGTCGGCGGTGCGGGAACTTCAGCAGGGGCGGCCGGCGGAGGCGGGGCGGCGGGCACGGTCACCACGGGCGTGGGCGGCGGCGCAGCGGAGGTCAGCCAGATCCCCACCGCCGCAACGCCGGCAACCGCCAGCACGGCGGCTATGACCAGCACGGCCGCCAGGGCCACGCCGGACCGCCCCTCCCGCCGGTCGGATTCCATCCTCCGGCCCCTCTGGCTCCGTCAGTCGACCGCCTTGTTGAACATCGACATGCCCTTCGGCAGGTCGAGCGCGCGCACCAGCTGGTAGTCCTCGGCGGCGGCGCCCGCGCCTGGCTGCTCGGGCGGCCCGTTGGTCGGAATGACTTCCTGGCTCGGCGCCGCGGTCGCACCCGAATCCTTGAGCGGCTCCTTCGATTTGGCGTCGCCCTCGCCCGCCTTCTGGTCGCCTTTGACGTCCGGGTTCTTGAGCGCGCCCTTGAGGTCGGCCTCATGGATCCGCTCGCTCTGCGAAAACGTCTGGATCTTCGCCGGCTCGACCACGATGTCGGGATCGATGCCCTTGGCCTGGATCGAGCGGCCGGACGGCGTGAAGTAGCGCGCAGTGGTAAGCCGCATCGCGCCGTTGCCCGGCAGCGGGATGATCGTCTGGACCGAGCCCTTGCCGAAGCTGCGCGTGCCGAGCAGCACCGCGCGGTGGTGGTCCTGCAGCGCGCCCGCGACGATCTCCGACGCCGAGGCGGTGCCGCCGTCGATCAGCACGACGACCGGCAGCCCGTTGGTCATGTCGCCGCCATGCGCGTTGTAGCGCTGGACGTCGTCCGGGCGCCGGCCGCGGGTCGAGACGACCTCGCCGTGGTCGAGGAACTCGCTGGACACCGCGACGGCCTGGTCGAGCAGCCCGCCCGGATCGGAGCGGAGATCGAGCACGACGCCGCCGAGCTTGCCGCCCGCCTGCGTCTTGAGCGTCTTGAAGGCCTTGTCGACCTCCTCGGCGCTGTGCTCCTGGAACTGGGCGAGGCGGATATAGGCGATGTTGTCTCGCTCGAGCCGGCTCTTCACCGAGTGAACGTGGATCGTGTCGCGGGTGAGCGTCATCTCGATCAGCTGCGGCTCGCTGGGCCGCCGGATCGTCAGCTTCACCTGAGTCCCGGGCGTGCCGCGCATCTTGTCGATGGCGTCGCTCGGGGTCATCGTGGCGACCGGCACGCCGTCGAGGGCGACGATCAGGTCGCCCGACTTGAGCCCGGCCTTCGCGCCCGGCGTGTCGTCGATCGGCGCCACGATCTTGATCGCGCCCGAGGGATCGCCGATGACCTCGATGCCGAGCCCGCCGAACTCGCCGCGGGTCTGCACCTGCATGTCCTTGAACGCGGCCGCGTTCATGTAGCTCGAATGCGGATCGAGCGCGCTCAGCATGCCGCCTATCGCGTTCTCGACCAGCTGGTCGTCGGTGACCGGCTCGACATAGTCCTTGCGGACGCGCTCGAACGCCTCGGCGAAGAGGTTCAGCGACTTGAACGTATCGGCGGCGCCGGGGGCGGGCGTGTCGCTGCGCGCGACCATGCCGGGCACGGCCGGCCCTACCAACACCAGCATCGCGGCCGCGGCCGCCATGGAAATCCGTCGCATCATCCACTCGCCTTTCCGTCACGCGTCGAGAGCCACGGCAGCGGATCGACCGGCTGTCCGTCCCGACGGAGCTCCAGATATAGTTTGGGCGACCCGTCCGCCGCCATTGCGCCGACGGGTTCGCCGGCGACGACCTTCTGGCCCACCGCGCCCTGTATCCGACCGATTCCGGCCATCAGCAAATGATATCCACCGCCGTGATCGATGATCAAGATCTGCCCGTAGCCGCGGAAGGGGCCGGCGAACATGATCTCGCCGGCACAGGGGGCCACGATCGCGGCGCCCGGACGGGTGCCGAAGCTCAGGCCCTTGCTCGTGCCGTAATCCTCGGGCGTGCCGAATCGCTCCACGATTTCCCCTGCGACCGGTTCGACCAGGCGTGGTCCCGGACCCGAGGGCGGCGGCACCGTGACGCTGGCCGCCTGCGCCGCCGCCCGCTTCGCCTCTTCCTTCAGTCTCTCCTCGCGGTCGCGCTCGATCTTCTCGATCGCCTGGCGAAGGTCGGTGGCTTCGGCAACCAGCGTGGCCACCCGCTGCTGTGCGGCACGGGCCTTGGCCTCGGTCTCGCCCTCCAGGGCCTGACGCTTGCGGATCAGGTCAGCGATGTTTTGCCGCGCCGCCTCCTGGGCCTGATGGCGCGCCGCCAACGCCGCCCGCCGCTCCTCGATCTCGCTCCGCATCCGGGCGAGCTGCGCCAGCGCCTCGCCGATCTCCTGCGCCTGCGCCTGCAGCCGCGGGACGATGGCGCTCATCAGCATGCCGCCGCGGGCGAGGTCGACGGGCGAGCCGGGCGCGAAGGCGATGGCGGTCGGCGGCACCGCCGCCAGGCGCTCGAGCGCCGCCAGAAGATCGATCTCGCGGCCGCGGCCCTGTTCCAGTCGCGCCTTCTGGTCCGCCTCGTTGCGCTGGAGCTCCGCCAGCGCGTTCTCCTCGGCCGTGATCTGCCGCTCGATGTCCTGCAGCCCCGAGGCCGCCTGCACCGCCTGCGCCTGCAGCCGCGCCACCTCCGCCTTCAGCGCGGCGGCCTGCTTGGCGAGCGCATCGCTGTCCTGCTTGCCCGCCGCGACGCCGCGCTCCACGTCCTCCAGCTTCTGCTGCGGCGACGGCTCGTCGGCCTGCGCGGCGGTGAGCGCGGAGAGAAGGAGAAGAGGGCCGATGGAGGGGCGCAAGCGGACGAATCACCCTCTTCGGTCGGCGTGGACATCGTCATTGCGAGCGGAGCGAAGCAATCCAGGGCCACGGTCTCGGACCCCTGGATTGCTTCGCCTGCGGCTCGCAATGACAATCATTCGTGTCACAGTCGAGAACTGTCCGCCTAGCCGGCCGCGCGGTGGCGAGATTCGGTGACGATGAGCGATCTTCCGGTCATCACGGCGGGCTGCTTCAGGTCGAGAAGCTGCAGCAGGGTCGGTGCCACGTCGCAGAGCTTGCCGTGCCCGACCGCGCTGACCCAGGCGGGCGGGTTGACCACGACCAGCGGCACCGGATTGGTGGTGTGGGCGGTATGCGGCTCGCCGGTCACGGGATCGATCATCTGCTCGGCATTGCCGTGATCGGCGGTCACGATCAGCGTGCCGCCGGCGCGCTCGACCGCCGCGGCGAGCCGGCCGAGGCAGCGGTCGACAGCCTCGATCGCCTTCACGGCCGCCTCGACGATGCCCGAATGCCCGACCATGTCGGCGTTCGCGTAATTGACCACCACCACGTCGAACGTGCCGGCCTCGATCGCCTCGACGAGCTTGTCGGTGATCTCGTCGGCCGACATCTCGGGCTTGAGATCGTAGGTCGCGACCTTGGGAGACGGCACCAGGATCCGCTCCTCGCCCGGAAAGACCTTCTCGACCCCGCCGTTGAAGAAATAGGTGACGTGCGCGTATTTCTCGGTCTCGGCGATGCGCAGCTGCTTCAGGCCGGAATTCGACACGATCTCGCCGAAGGTCTCCGACGGCAGGTTCGGTCCATAGATCGCCGTCATCAGCTTCTTCAGCTCGGTCGAATACTGCGCCATGCCGAGCGCCGCCGCGAACCTGACGGTCCGCTTCCGGTCGAATCGCGCGAAGCCGGGATCGAGCAGCGCGGTGAGGATCTCGCGCGCCCGGTCGGCGCGGAAATTGATCATGACGACGCCGTCGCCGTCCTTCATGCCGCCGTAGCTGCCGACGATGGTCGGCTCGACGAACTCATCGGTCTTGTCCCGCGCGTAGCTCTGCTCGACCGCCTCGGCCGGCGTCGCCGTCTTGCGGCCCTCGCCCGTGACCAGCGCGCGATAGGCGGCCTCGACGCGGTCCCAGCGGTTGTCGCGGTCCATCGCGTAGAATCGCCCGCTCACC
The DNA here is from genome assembly GCA_035308865.1 of Allostellaceae bacterium. Lineage (GTDB taxonomy): Bacteria > Pseudomonadota > Alphaproteobacteria > ATCC43930 > CGMCC-115725 > DATGFU01. The sequence goes on from DATGFU010000068.1 coordinate 5,351, forward strand.
GTGGCGACGGTGATACCCTTCTGCGACGCGGTCTCCTCGGCGAAGTCGGCGAGGTATTCGATGGCGCTCTTCGGCGGCGTGTCGCGCCCGTCGAGGAAGGCGTGCACGGCCACCTTCACGCCGGCCGCGGCGATGATCTTCGCCACGGCCGCGAAGTGGTGCTGGTGCGAGTGGACGCCGCCCGGCGACATCAGCCCCATCACATGCGCCGTGCCGCCTGACGCCTTGAGCGCCGCGATCGCCTCGCCCAGCGCCTCGTTCAGGGCCAGCGAGCCGTCGGCGACCGCCTTGTCGATGCGCGGCAGCTCCTGCATCACCACCCGGCCGGCGCCGAGATTCATGTGGCCGACCTCGGAATTCCCCATCTGCCCGTCGGGCAGGCCGACATTGAACTCGCTCGCCTCGATCGTCGTGGCCGGCGAGGAATCGACCATGCGGTCCCAGTTCGGCGTGTCGGCGAGCCAGATACTGTTCGCCTTGCCGTTCGGCAGATAGCCCCAGCCGTCGAGAATGCACAGCACGACGGGACGGGGCTTGGTCGGCGCGGTCATGGGTACTCGACTGATGGGGACGGGAGCTGCGAAGCGTAATCTACCCGACACGGCAGCGGCAAGCGAGGGGCCGGCGCAGCGATGCCTCAGCCCGGATCGAACGGCTCCGGCCGCTGCATAATCGCCAGCCGGTATTCCTCCGCATCCGCGCCGGCGAAGTAGAGCCACAAGCCGGCGGCGCCCGCCGACACCGACCAGCGGATCTCCTCGATCGCCCGGTCCGCGAGCGCCCGCTCGCCGTGCCCGGGAAACCGCTTCCGGATATCGGCCCGCGAGATCAGCACGAACTCGCCTTCCTCGCGCGCCGCGATGCCGTGCCGCGCACAGGCCGCGACGATCCGCTCGCGCACGGGAGCCAGGGCGGTCATGGAGCGTTCCTTGCCAGCCCTCGTCGGACCGCGCAACAGTGTCCGCAATCTTCGCATGACAGGAGCATCCGATGGCCGCATCGACGCGTATCGCTCTCGTCACCGGTGCCGGCAGCGGCATCGGGCGCGCGGTGGCGCTGGCGCTGGCCCGCGACGGCTGGTCGGTGACACTCGCCGGGCGGCGGCGCGACGCGCTCGACGAGACGGCGTCGCAGGCACCGGATCCCGGCGTGATGCTGCCGGTCGCGACCGATGTCGGCGATCCGGCATCGGTCGACGCGCTGTTCGTACGCATCGCCGAGCGGTTCGGGCGGCTCGACCTGCTCTTCAACAATGCCGGCATCGCGGTCGGCGGGCCGATCGAGACGATCACCTACGAGCAGTGGTCGAGCGTGGTGGCGGTCAACCTCACCGGCGCGTTTCTCTGCGCGCAGGGTGCGGTGCGGCTGATGAAGGCGCAGAGTCCACGCGGCGGCCGGATCATCAACAACGGCTCGATCTCGGCTCATGCGCCGCGGCCGAACTCGGTGCCCTACACGGCCACCAAGCACGCCATCACCGGGCTGACCAAATGCCTGTCGCTCGACGGACGCGCTTACGATATCGCCTGCGGGCAGATCGACATCGGCAACGCCGACACGGCCATCGCCGGCCCGATGAAGCGCGGCGTGCCGCAGCCCGACGGCACCACGATGGTCGAGCCGGTGATGGATGTCGACGCGGTCGCTCGTACCGTGCTGCTGATGGCCGGCCTGCCGCTCGACGCGAACGTGCAGACCGTGACCGTGATGGCGACCAAGATGCCATTCGTCGGAAGGGGGTAGTGGCGGTTAGACCCCGACCCCGACCCTTCCCCGCCTTGCGGGGAAGGGTCGGGGTCGGGGTTCCGCCGGAAGGGCGCCGTTATCCATTCCCCACCCGGTGCAGCCACGCGCCGATCGCGGGGACGACGCGTGCCTTGAGCTCGGCGTCGATGGCGATCGTCTCGGCTGCCTGCTCGGCCTGGCGCTTGGCGCCGCGGTCGGCGTTGGATTCCGGCCGGGCCAGCAGCTCGGCGGCGATCTTCGGATCGCCCGTGGCGTCGGCCACATGGGCCAGCAGCCCCTCGCGGTCCTCGCCCGCCAGCTTCGGCAGGATCGCGCCGGCATGGGCGACCACGTCGCGCCAGACCCGCTCGGGATGATCCGTCAGATGCGCGTTCTCGATCAGCAGCCGGTTGATTCGCCCGGGCGGCACCTCTTCCGTCAGGCCGATCTCGACGGTTTCGTCGACCAATGCCGGATCCTGGGCGGCAGCCAGCGCGTTGTAGTAGCGCAGCTTCGTCTCGGAACTCGAGGCGGCGCGCCCCAGCGCCCTCAGCTTCTCGTAAGTGGGCTTATCTGCGCCGATGGCGACCGTGCGCAGCACCGCATCCGCACTGCCCGGCGACAGAGTCTGCGGGTCGGCGAGGAAGGCGGCGAAGCGCTTGCCCGCCTCGGCCACCACCGCGGGATCGCGGAAGCGGCCCATGGCGCCGATCACATCGGCGCGCAGCAGTGCCGCCTCCTCCCTCTCGCCCGGCTTGGCGTCCCAGCCGAGCAGGCCGAGGACCGGCCGCAGCAGATCGCCGGCAAAGGCGCGGAACGCCGTGCGGTCCGGCGAATCGCGCATCAGCATGTCGATCTCGGAGAGCCGCTCGATCACCGGCTCCCACACCGCAAGCTCGGACTCGGGCGGCAGCTGGTGCACGAGGCCGAGCCAGGCGTCGGGGCCGGTCTTGCCGGCGACGACGAGCGCCCACTGGTCGCCCAGCACCACGGCCTTGTCGGCGGCGGGCAGGGTCGCGAAGGCCTGGGTCACCGCGTCCATCGCATGCGCATCGTAGGCGACGCGGTAGTAGCCGACGTCGCCGGCATTGGCGACGACCGCGCCGCAGCCCTGCAGCTTGGCCGTGGCGCCGTCGGCACCGACGAGCACGGCCTGGGCCGGTCCGCCTGCCAGTCCTACCCGCACCGGGATGCGCCAGGCGAGCTTCGGCGCATCGGCGTAATGGACCGTGAAGCGCTCCTGGCTCAGCGCGACCTCGGTGCTGCCGGCGGCGCAATGGGCCGAGACATGGACCAGCGGCACGCCCGGCTGCTCGGTGAAGCTGCCCGCCACGGCGGCGACGTCGTGGCCCGAGGCGGCGCCCAGCGCCGCCCAGAGATCGGCCGAAGTCGTGTTGGAATAGGCATGCGCCGCCATGTAGCGGCGCATGCCGTCGCGGAACTTGTCGGGGCCGAGCCAGGTCTCGATCATCCGGATGACCGCGGCGCCCTTGTCGTAGCTGATCTCGTCGAACTCGTTGTCGACCTCGCTCTCGTCGGCGATCGCCTGCTGCAGCGCATGGGTGTTGCGCCGCGCATCGGTTCCCATCGCATGTTCCTTGGCGGCGCGTGCCCGCAACCAGATCTGCCAATCCGGATTGAACTTGTCGGTGGCGTTATTCTCCATCCAGTTCGCGAAGCCTT